>JAJYVM010000013.1 GCA_021792015.1 Bacillota bacterium
ACTGGCGGATGCGGACTGGCCGCCCCGGTGCGTCGGCGAGGCGGGGGCTGCGGCGACGGCCGGTGAGGTGCCCGCTGCCGTGGCGGGCAAGCCGCCCGGTGCCGAGCGTGGCGCGGCGGATGGCGCGGTGGGCGGCGCGGCCGATGGCGCGGTGGGCGGCGCGGCCGATGGCACCGCCAACGGCAACGGCCCTGGGGTGCGCTGCGCCGCCTCACGGCGCCGGCTCAGGCCGGCAAGGCCCAGGGTACTGCGCACCGCGGCGCGGCGCGCCGTCGTCGCGACATCGGCGCCTTCGGACGCGCGCCCGGACGCCGCTCCCCTGGTCGGCTCAGCCCCCGATGGCGCTGCGGGCGCTCCCGCATCGGGCTCGCGGGCCGAGGCCAGCGGCTTGAAGATCCCAGTCCGCGAGGCCCGCCCCACCTGCGTGCGCACGCGCCCGCTCACGACCTCACCTCCGGACCCTCCGGATCTCGGGGGCCGGAACCGCCCGGCGCGGGCAGAAACCCCGCGCAGACGACATCGAGGACATCCTGCGACCGCCACCGCGCGCGCACGACCCGGGGCACCGTACCGGGGCGCAGCGGGCCGGCCGTGCGAAAGGCCAGGCGCAACGGCTGACACGCGCAGGCGACCCCACCGGCGCCAGGCGCCAGCGCCGCCACGCGCCCCTCGGCCTCGGTCCGCGTCAGGCCGATGAGTGCGTCGGCCAGGGCGTGCAGCTCCGCGCTCGCCCGGTCCGGAACGGGACCCTCGGCCGGGCCATGAGCCGGATCGCCGGCCGCCCGCGGTGCCTCGCGGCCAGCGGCCGCGTGCGGCCCCGCGCAATCGGCAGCCAGCCCGCGCCCTGCGGACTCCTGGCCAGCGCCCCCCTGCCCCGCGGCCCGAAAGGTCCAGGGCGATGGCAAGGACGACGGCCACGCGTCCCCACAGCCGGGCATCGCGCCGCCGGCTTCCGCCTGTGCGTCGCCTGGCATGGCGCGGGGCCATGCCGGCCGCATCAGACCTCCATGATCTCCCTGTCCTTGGCGTCCAGGATCTGCCCCACCTGCTCGATCATGCGGTCGGTCAGCTTCTGCAGATCCTCCTGACCGCGCCGGGCCTCGTCCTCGGAAACCTCGCCCTCCTTGGCGGCTTCCTCCATCATCTCGCGAATCTCGCGCCGGATGTTGCGGATCGCGACGCGCTCCTCCTCCCCCATCCGCCTTGCCGTCCGGACCAGCTCCTGGCGGCGCTGCTCCGTCAGCTGCGGGATGGGGAGCCGGATCACCGTGCCGTCGCTCGACGGCGTGAGGCCGATGTCGGACTTGAGGATGGCCTTTTCGACGGTGCCGATCACCGACTTGTCCCACGGCTGGATGACCAGCAGCCGTGCCTCGGGCACCGAGATGGTGGCGAGCTGGTTGATCGGCGTCGGTGTGCCGTAGTAGTCCACCCGGACCTTCTCCAGAATGCCGGGGTTGGCGCGCCCGGCGCGCAGCCCCTGCAGGTTGTGCCGCAGCGAGGCGACGGCCTTGCCCATCCGCTCGTCCGCGTCCGCCAGCAGCTCCTTGATCACGCAGCTCCCTCCCCGATCAGGAGATTCGCGATCAGACCACCGCGGTCCCGTCGTCTGCGCTGGCCCCGCGTTCCCGGGACGACGCCGTGCACCGCGTCCGTCCACCCGGGCGGGTGCGGGGCCGGCGTGCGCTGCCCAGCGGCCCAAGCCGCGGCCCGATCCACGGCCCGAACGACGCCCGACCGGCCCGCGGGCAATCCCGCAACCGGCGGCCACACCTCAGCCTGCAGCGCCATCCGGCTGCGGTGCGCCGTCGGCGTCGGGACCGCCATCGGTGGCGCTTGTACCATCGGTACCATCGGTACCATCGGCACCACGGCCGTTGGCCCCGCCGGTGTCGCCACCCCCGCCGCCGCCCCCGCTGCCACCATCGCCCTCGCCGACGACCGCCGCAGCCTCCCCGACCACGGTCCCCACGACCTCGCCGCGGGCGGCCCGCCCGATGTTGCCGTGCACGAACAGGTCGAACACGATGATCGGAATGCGGTTCTCCATGCAGAGCGACACGGCCGCCGCGTCCATCAGGCCGAGGTGCTGGCGCAAGAAGTCGTCGTAGCTGATCGTACGCAGAAGCCGCGCCGCCGGGTCGCGCCGCGGGTCGCGGTCGTAGATGCCGGTCTCCTTGGTGGCCTTGAGCATCACGTCGGCCTCGATCTCGGCCGCCCGCAGCGCCCCCGCGGTATCCGTCGAGAAGAACGGGTTGCCCGTCCCGGCCGCGAAGATGACGACGCGGCCCTTCTCAAGGTGGCGGATGGCCCGTCGCCGGATGTACGGCTCGGCGACCGCCCGCATCTCGATGGCCGTCTGCACGCGGCTCTCCACGCCCTGCGACTCGAGCACGTCCTGAAAGGCCAGCGCGTTGATGCACGTGCCCAGCATGCCAATGTAGTCGGCGGTCGCCCGGTCCATGCCGCTGAGGCTGGCGGAGGCGCCGCGCCAGAAGTTGCCGCCGCCCACGACCACGGCCACCTGCACGCCGGAGGCGGCCACGTCGCGCACCTCGCCCGCGATGCGCGCCACCACGGCCTGGTCGATGCCAAACCCCTGCTTGCCGGCCAGCACCTCGCCGGAGAGCTTGAGCACGATGCGGCGATACGGCGGCCCCGCCCGTCGCGCGGCACCGGGCCGCGGCGCCAGCAGCGCACCGGCCTCCGGACCCGCCATTGCGGCGAGCTCCGCTGCCGCAGGGCCGAGCGCGGAAGGGCCCACACCCGCATTGCGCCCAGGGCCGTGCTCCCCGCCGCCGACCCCTCGGCTCACACCGGTCGTGGACCCCTCCATCGGCGTCCCTCCACTTGGCGATCGCGGCGCCACCCGCGGCGCACGCCGCGCCGGCTCTCCCGCACGGGGTGCGTGCCCCGCATGGCCGGCGCCGGCTACTCGCTCCCCTCGCCGAGGGCGAAGCGGCTGAACCGCCGCACCACGATGTTCTCGCCGAGGCGCGCGATGGCCTCCTGGACCACCTGGGCGATGGTCTGGTCGGGGTTCTTGACGAAGCGCTGATCCATCAGGCAGTTCTCCTCAAAGAACTTGCCCATGCGCCCCTGGACGATCTGCTGCGCGATCTTCTCCGGCTTGCCCTCGTTGACGGCCTGCGCCGCCAGGAGCTCGCGCTCGCGCGCCAGGTCAGCCTCCGGCACATCCTCGCGCCGCACCCAGCGCGGCTGCGCCGCCGCCACGTGCATGGCGAGGTCCTTGCACAACCCCTGGAAGTCGTCGGTGCGCGCCACGAAGTCCGTCTCGCAGTTGACCTCGATCAGCACGCCCACCCGCCCGCCGGGGTGGATGTAGGCATGCACGAGGCCCTCGCCCGTCGCGCGCCCCGACTTCTTGGCCGCGGCCAGCAACCCGTGCGTGCGCAGCCAGGCCGACGCCTCGTCAAAGTCGCCGTTGGTCTCCACAAGCGCGCGCTTACAGTCCATCATGCCGGCGCCGGTCTGCTGGCGCAGGCGCTTCACAAGCTCCGCCGAGATCTCGGCCACGGTCGGCCTCCCCTTTTCCATTTGGGACCGCGCGTGCCTGCGCACGCGCGGACCATGCCGCTTCCCGGGCTGCAACCAGGCCTTGGCCAGCCGGGCTCCGGCCGGACTCCGGCCAGGCGGGCGGCCCCGGTCGGGTGCGGGCGGCTACGCCGTTACCTGAACGCCCTGCTTGCCCTCCAGCACCGCATCCGCCATGCGCCCTGTGATCAGCTTCACGGCGCGGATCGCGTCGTCGTTGCCGGGGATGATGTAGTCGATCTCGTCCGGATCGCAGTTGGTATCGACGATGCCGACGATCGGGATGCCCAGGCGCCGCGCCTCCGTGATGGCGATGTGCTCCTTGCGCGGGTCCACCACGTACAGCGCCGCCGGGAGGTTCTTCATCGTGCGGATGCCGCCCACGAACTTCTCCAGCTTCTCCCGCTCGTGCTCGAGCCGCGCGACCTCTTTCTTGGGCAGGCGCTCATAGGTGCCGTCCTCGGCCATCTGCGTGAGCTCCTGCAGTCGGCCGATGCGGCTCCGAATGGTCGAGAAGTTCGTGAGCATGCCGCCCAGCCAGCGCTGGTTCACGTATGGCATCTCGCAGCGCTGGGCCTCCTCGGCGATCGTGTCCTGGGCCTGCTTCTTGGTGCCCACGAAGAGCACCGTGCCGCCGGCCAGGGACGTGTCGCGCACGAAGCGATAGCAGTCGTCGACCAGGCGCAGCGTCTTCTGCAGGTCGATGATGTAGATGCCGTTGCGCTCGGTGAAGATGTAGGGGCGCATCTTGGGGTTCCAGCGGCGGGTCTGGTGGCCAAAGTGAACACCGGCCTCCAGCAGCTGCTTCATGGTGACTACGGACATCGCGCCACTCCTCCCGGTTTTTGGCTCCGCCGCGCCATCATCCGGCGGTGCAGGCCGAAGGGCCACCGGCCGCCGTCCGCGCGCGTGTGTGTTCCGGCGCATGGGCCGACCATGAATATACCACAGCGGCGTCAGGCCGTGCCAAGGGCGCGCGGCCCGCCGGCGACTTGGGGTGGGCCGCTCCGTCCGCGGCGGCCGCGGTAGGTGGGCGAGGCGTCGGCGGGGAAACTCGCGCCCGTGGGCGTGAACGGTGGCGGGCGCCTTGGCGGCGGTGGGCGGGGTTTGGCTGACGCGGCGGCGGGCCGCGAGTGCGCCTGCGGCCGTGGAGGGTTCGGGGGTGAGGGCACGGCGAATGGGCGGGCAGCCATGACCGAGATCTGGGTCGTGCGCCACGGCGAGACCGATTGGAACCGGACCGGACGCTTCCAGGGCGACTTGCCCGTCCCGCTGAACGACCGCGGCCGTGCCCAGGCGGCCGCCCTGGCCGAGAGCCTGCGCGGCGCCGGCGTCACGGCGGTCTACGCCTCCGACCTCCCGCGCGCCGCGCAGACCGCCGCCATCCTGTCGGAGGCCCTGGGGCTCCCGCCGCCGGTCATGGAGCCCCGGCTGCGGGAGCGCGACATGGGACCCTATCGGGGCCTCGCCTATCGCGAGGCGGCGGCTTCCACCGGCCGCAGCCTCAACGCGGCCGGATGGCTGGACCTGCAGGGGCTGCCGGGCGTGGAGGACGACCGCGCGGTGCGGGCCCGGCTTCTGGCCGCCTTTGCAGACATCGCGGCCGCGCTGCCGGATGCGCGGGTGGTGGCCGTCAGCCACGGGGCGGCCATGGCCGCACTACAGCGGACCCTGCCCGGCGAGCCTACCGCCACTGTCCTCGGCAACGGGGCCATCCTGCGCCTGCGCCGGGACGGCGACGAATGGAGGATGACGTGATGCGCATCGGCGTGCTGACCAGCGGCGGCGACGCCCCGGGCATGAACGCCGTCATCCGCGCCGTGGTGCGGCGGGGCATCTATGGCGGCGCGGAGGTGGTGGGCGTGCGGCGAGGCTACGCGGGCCTGATCAACGGCGAGCTCGTCCCCCTCGACGTCAGCTCGGTCGCCGACATTGTCCACCGCGGCGGCACCATGCTGTTGACGGCACGCAGCGCCGCATTCATGCAGCCGGAGGGAGTGGCGGCTGCCGCCGCGCAGGCGGCGGGGCTGGGCGCCCTGGTCGTCATCGGCGGCGACGGCACGCTGCGTGGGGCGCAGGCGCTGGAGGCCGCCGGGGTCGCGACCGTGGCCGTCCCCGCCACGATCGACAACGACCTCTCGCACACCGTCCGCACCATCGGTTTCGACACGGCCGTCAACACCGTCATGGAGGCGGTGGACCGCATCCGCGACACCGCCACCGCGCACGAGCGGACCTTCGTCGTCGAGGTGATGGGACGGCGGCGCGGCTTCATCGCCCTGCACGCCGGCCTGGCCGTCGGTGCGGAATCGATCCTGGTGCCCGAGGAACCGGTGGACCTCGAGGCCGTCTGCGAGCGCCTGACCCGCGGCTACGCGCGGGGCAAGCGCCACAGCATCATCGTCGTCGCGGAGGGCGCCGCCTCCGGGTTCGAGGTGGCCGAGGCGATCGAGCGCCGCACCGGCCACGAGACGCGCACGACCGTGCTGGGCCACGTGCAGCGCGGCGGCTCGCCCACGGCGTACGACCGCGTGCTGGCGGCCCGGCTCGGCGAGGCCGCCGTCGCCCACGTCCTGGCGGGTGGCCGGGGCGCCATGATGGCCTTTCGCGGTCCCGACATCGCCCCGGTGCCCTACGCCGACGTGCTGGACGCCGAGCCGCCGCTGGACCGCCGCCTCTCCGAGCTCGCGGCCGTGCTGGCCATCTGACCGGCCGCGCGCGCCGGGGGGGCGGCAGCGGGCGCATGGCCGTGGGCGACCCCGATGCGGGCACATCGCGGCCATTGTTGCCGCCGCTGCCCAAGAGCCGGCTGCGCGCGGTCCGGCGCGGCGGTCCAGCCGGGCGCCAGGGCCGTTCAGCAGCGGTCCCGGCTACACGCCCCCGCCGTGCCCTGACGCCGGAGCGCGCGTGACTTTACCGGGCCCGTCCGCGGTCCCTCGGGCGGGCGTGCGCTCCGGCCCGGACACGGCAGCCTCCGCCTGCACGCGATACAGTTCGCGCACCAGACGCTCAGCCTCCGATCTCGAGGCTGGCGGGGACCAGACCAGGTCGCACCGCCGTCGTCAACAACGGCATGGTGCTGATCAACGGCACCGTGCACAAGAACGTGGAGCACCAGGGCACCGACCACCTGGTCGCCTCCGACAAATTCGACATCTTCTTCGACTGCTGCCTCGACGTGCCGGGCGCCAGGGCCGGCGATGAGTTCCACACGCAGGCTGCCGAGGTGGTCGTCGAGGAGGACGTGCTCGAACTGTGGCCGCGCAATGACCCCAAGGGCAAGCGGGGCAAGGACGGCGAGGGGTGCCCACCCGGCTTCGGCTGGCTCTTCGAGAAGATGCGCGTGCGCGTGCGTGGCAAGGTGACGCGCGATGTGCAGATCACCGTCGACCAGGTCGTGCCCGGAAGCTGCCCCACGTAGCACGGAGCCCTTGCCGAACGGAGGCCTCCGCCGCGGTGGAGGCCTCTTGTTCGGCCCTCAGGCGGGAACCGTCCGAAACGGCCCCGCCTTCATGACCATGCCCTCCAGGCGGTGGCCGAGCTGGCCCTCCAGCCAGCGGGCGACCTCGATCAGGGCGTCGAGGTCGACACCCGTGGCGATGCCCATGCCCTCCAGCATGTAGACGAGGTCCTCCGTGGCGATGTTGCCGGTGGCCTTGGGGGCAAACGGGCAGCCACCGGTCCCGCCGACCGCCGCATCGAGGACCGTGGCGCCGGCCTCCAGCGCCGCGTAGGCGTTGGCGATACCCGTGTTGCGGGTGTTGTGGAAGTGGGCGGCGATCGGCACGCGAGGGCCGACCGCCGCCCTCGCCCGCCGGAAGAGGTCGGCAACCTGGCTTGGAACGGCCACACCAATGGTGTCAGCAAGTCCAATCTCGTCGAAGCCGGCTGCCCCCGCCTGCTCGACGAAGGACATGACGCGCCCGGGATCCACGGCACCTTCAAACGGACACCCAAACGCCACCGAGAAGGTCAGCGTGCAGGGAATGCCCGCGGCCCTCACCTGCGGCAGCAGCTCGCAGAAGGCCCGGAAGTTGTCCTCCGGGCTCTGGCGCTGGTTGCGCCGGTTGAACGACTCCGTGATCCCGAAGCTCAGATGGACCTCGTCGACGTGCACGGCCAGGGCCCGCTGCACCCCGCGCCCGTTGAGCGCCAGCCCGGAGTAGGAGACGCCGGGCCGCCGGCGGATCCCCGCGAAGACGGCCTCGCTATCCGCCATCGCCGGCACGGCCTGCGGGTGGACGAAGCTGCCCGTCTCGATCCGGCGAAGGCCGGCCGCGGCCAGCCGCTCCACCAGCTGAACCCGCTGTTCGGTGCTGAGCCGGGCGGGGTCGTTCTGCAGCCCGTCGCGCGGCCCGACCTCCTGCACCTGAATGGCCATGCTCAGATGACTCCCTGGCGAGCCAGCCCCGCGAGCTCGTCCGCACCGATGCCCAGAAGCTGGCCGTAGACTTCCGCGTTATGCGCACCGAGCGCCATTCCGGCCCATGCGACCCGGCCGGGGTGCTCGCTCAGTCGGGGCACGACCCCGGGCATGGAAAAGCCCCCGACCTCGATGATCATATCCCGCTCCCGGAACTGGGGATCGGCCGCGATGTCGGCGATCGAATAGACGGGACCGGCCGGGACATCGGCCCCTTCCAGCACGGCCATCGCCTCGTCCAGCGGGTGGGCGCCGACCCACCCGGCCAACACCGCGTTCAGCTCACCGACGCGGGCCATCCGGCCGCGATTGTCGGCGAGGCCGGGGTCGCTGGCCAGGTCGTCGCGGCCGATGGCCCGGCACAGGCGCCGAAAGATCGAGTCGCCGTTGCCGCCGATGGCCAGCCAGCGGTGGTCGGCCGTCTCGTACACGCCCGACGGCGCGGCGTTCAGCAGCACGTTGCCCGTCCGCTCGCGGACGACCCCGAGGTGCACGTACTCGGTCAGGGTGTTCTCCAGCACGCTGAAGACGGACTCCGTGAGCGCGACGTCCACCGTCTCGGGGCGGGCGCGCAGCCCCAGCAGGACACCGATCACGGCGTGCAGGGCGGCGATCTCGTCGCCGAGGCTCACGCCGACGCGCATGGGCGGTCCGTCCGGCTCGCCCGAGAGATAGCGCAGGCCGCCCATGGACTCCGCGATGTTGCCGAAGCCGGGCCGGGTCCGGTAGGGACCGGTCTGGCCGTAGCCGGAGACGTGGACGATCACCAGATCGCGCCGCACCGGGCGCAGGTCGTCATCGCCAAGGCCCCATTCCGCCAGACGGCCGGGGCGAAAGTTCTCCACCAGCACGTCACAGTGGGCGACCAGCCGCCGGACAAGGTCACGGCCGGCCTCCTGCCGCAGGTCCGCCGTCACCAGCCGCTTGCCGCGGGACTGGTGCCGCCACCAGAGGCTGTCGCCGGCCCCCCACGTGCGCAGGGGGTCTCCGGAACCGGGCGGCTCGACCTTCACCACCTCGGCGCCGAAGTCTGCCAGGATCCGCGTCGCGACGGGAGCGGCAATCAGCTGCCCCAGCTCGAGCACGCGAATGCCGGACAGGGGAAGGGTGGGCATCACCCTTCCCACATCGACTGCAGCTCCGCCAGGCGCTGGGGCGGCACGAAGCTACCCAGGCGGTCGCGCAGGGCGCGCCCGAACTCCAGCATGTAGATGTCGTGCTTGATCCACTCGGCGGGAACCTGGACCAGGACGGGGTTCTTGGTCCACATGGCGACGGCCTGCTCGCCGTCCAGGACATGCCCGATCAGGGCCTGATCGTGGTCGGAGACCAGGCCGAGCCAGCGCCCGGCCCGCTCCACCTCCCGCTGCTGGATGGTGGTGACCGTGTGGGTGAACCACCGCTGCAGCGGCAGCGAGGTGCCGCCGTACACGAGGGCGAAGACGCCGATTCCGCGGCGCTCGGCGCCCAAGAGCTCGGGCGCCAGCACCTGGGCCTCCGTCGGCCAGCCGGAGAAGAAGACGCGGCGCCGCGATGCGGCGATCATGTCGCGGCAGCTGGTGAGGATGCGCTCGCGCCCGCTGAGGCTGAGGAAGGCGGCGGGCTCGGTCTGCACGGCCTTGGCGGCCAAGTGGCTGGACAGCTCGGCACAGACGCGGCGGACGTTCTCCTCGGAGCGCTGCAGCAGGGTCTCATAAGGCAGCGGCTCATAGAGGGTGCGGTTCTCCTCGGGGCGCGTCAGCACGATCCCTCGCGCCTGCAGCCCCTCCAGCACCTCGTACACCTTGGCGCGCGGCACCCCGCTGTTGCGCGCGACCTCATAGCCCGTCGCGGACGGATGGCCGATCAGCGCCTCGTAGACCTTCGCCTCGTACTCGGTGAACCCGAGTTCCTGCAGCAGGCCGCTCGCAGCCAAGACCTCACGCTCCCCGTAGCCACAGAAGTGACAACGGATGAGATTCGCAGCGATGGCGCGCGGTCCCTGTCGGCGAACCCAGATTCGGCGCGAATTCGGCGCGCGTCAATCACCGCGGAGGTCCAGGTGGCCGCCCTTGGCCGGCGGCTCGTCCGGCGCCTCTGGCTCGTTCCCCTCTGCGGGACCGCCTTTGCCGCCGGCGCCCCGCCGCCCCTTTTGGCCAGGTCGCTCGCGCGTGCGCCGGCGACGCTCGCTCTCGGCCTCCTCCGGCGTGAGCTCCGGGGAGTGCGGCACGTCGCGCTGGCGCTCGCGCACCTCGGGCTGGCCCTGCACGACCGTGGCCGAGGCCTCCCGCTCGGAAGCGGCCTGCGGAACCCGTTGGACCCGCGCCACCTCGTCGGCCTGGGGCAGGGGCGCCTGCAGGTCGACGGGCCGGACAGCCACAAGATCCACCCCTCTCCGGGGCCATGTCTTCGGGTCGCAAGGGCGCGCGGTCTATGTGAGCGCGCCCTTGACGCTCTGCAGCGCCCCCCGCAGCCGCAGCACCGCCTTGCTGTGCAGCTGGCTGATGCGCGAAACCGAGAGCCGCATGATGGCGGCGATCTCCTTCGGGGCCAGGCCGTCGTAGTAAAAGAGGCTGACGACCATGCGCTCCTTCTCGGGCAGCCGCTCGATGGCCTCGGCCAGCCGGCGCTTTCTGTCCTGAAGCTCGGCGTTCTGCAGCGGATCCGGTGCCGCGGGATCGGAGACGACATCCCGCAGGGTGAACTCACCGTCCTCGCCCTCGCCGGACCAGACCTCGTCGAGGCTGAGCACGGCCGCGCGCTCCAGGTCCTGCAGGATGTGCTCGAAGTCGGCGACCTGCACGCCAAGCTCGGCGGCGATCTCCTCGTCGCTGGCCGGCCGCCCGATCCGGGATTCCACCCGCCAGTAGGCCTCCTCGACCTGGCGCGCCCGCTGGCGCAGGGAGGCCGGGGCCCAGTCCATGGCCCGCAGCCCGTCGACGATGGCGCCCTTGATCCGGGTGTACGCATAGGTCTCGAACTTCACGCCGCGGGCCGGGTCGAACTTCGCCAGGGCGTCCAGGAGACCGAAGATGCCATAGGAGTACAGGTCGTCGACGTCGACGTGCGAGGGCAGGCCCAGCGCCAGCCTTGCGGCGATGTGCTTGACCAGGGGCAGGTACTTGACAACGTCCTCGTCCCGGATCGGCATGCCGCCGGCCGAGCGGTACGCCCGCCAGGCGCCCTTGCTGGTATCCACTGGCGCTCCTCCTTTGCGGCCGTCCTCGCTCTGGCCCGTCGCCTCCATCTAGCTCGACACCTTCTCGCGCGACGCGGCGGGCCGCAGCGCCACGGTGGCGTTGCCCCACAGCGAGCGAAAGATCGACCAGAGGTCGGCGCGCTCGGGACTCGCCGGCTCGACCCCGGCCCAGGTGGCCGCCAGACCCCTGATGGCGCGGCTGGCCGCGCACCCGGGCGACGCCACCAGGAAGGGGCTCTGGCTCTTGACTGCCAGTGGCACCGCCGGGTCCTTGGGGATGAAGCCGAGGTAGCCGGGCGCTTGGCCGAGGAAGCGGTTGCTGACCGTGAAGACGCTGTCGATCACGGCCTGCGCCTCGTGGGCACTGTCGGCGGCGTTCACCACCACCTGCAGCGTGGCGTACGCGTCGGCGAGCGCCGTCGGCTCGGGCGTGGTCACGACGATGGTCTCAGGGGCCGCCTTGAGCAGCGAGCGCACCTGGGGCCCGAGGCCGGCGCTGGTGTCGAAGATGATCACCGCATAGCGCTGGCTCACAGCGGCCAGGGCCTTCAGCAGCCGCCCGGCCTCTGCCGCGGTGGCCTTGCCGAGCGCCTGCACCCCGGAGGCGGCCGGCAGGATCTCCAGGTCGCCGGGACCGGGCACGATGGCTTGGTCCAGCGTCGCCTCCCCGGTCAGCACGTGGCCGAGATGGTACTGCGCGAACAGCCCCAGCAGCACGTCGATGTTGCCGAGCCCACTGTCGCAGTCGATCAGCAGGCAGCGCCGGCCAAGCTGCCCCAGGGCGATGGCGAAGTTCAGGCTGAAGTTGCTCTTGCCCACGCCGCCCTTGCCGCCCGTCACGGCCAGAAGGCGCGGCTGGCGGTCCCCCATCCACGTGCGGAGCCCGTTCTCCTGTCCCGATGTCACGAAGAAACCCTCCTCGCATCCTCCGCCCACGCGACCAGCTCGTCCGGCCACGCGACCGCGATATCCTCCGGCACATGCTGGCCAGCGGTCCAGTACGAAAGCGGCATTTCCGCGCGCGCACACACTTCCAGCAGCCGGGCCGGGTCCTCACACTCGTCGAGCTTGGTGGGCAGAAGGCGCCCGGCGCCAAGCTCCCGGTAGGCCGCGACGATCGAGTCGGCCTCCCGCGCCCCGAGCGTCGCCGGAAGCACGAGGTGGACCTCGGTTCCGTCGGGCTCGACGGATCGGGCCGCCGCCAGGATCGCGGCGAGGTCGTCCATGCGCGCCCTGTCGCGGTGGCCGCGGCCGGCGGTGTCGACCAGCACGACGTCGGCCTCGGCGCAGCGGGGCAGGACACGCTCGAGCGCACGCGGCGTGGCCGCCACCTCGAGCCCGGCGCCCAGGACACGCGCATACGCGCCCAGCTGCTCCACTGCCCCTACCCGAAACGTATCGGCGGTCACCAGGGCGACGCGCCAGCCCTGCTGCAGCTGGAGCATGGCGGCCAGCTTGGCGATGGTCGTCGTCTTGCCCGCCCCGGTCGGCCCGACGAGCACGACGATCCGCCGCCGGCCGGCCTGCGGCGCCACCGGCTGGGGCGGTCCGAGCGGCACTGCCGCGCCCGTGCCCTGCGAGCGGCGCATGCGCTCGCGGGCGCTGGCCTGCTCCGCCGGCTCGGTCAGGACGAGCCGGGGGGCCTCCGCAGGCCGGGGCGGGACCAGGGGACCGGCAACCGGCGACGGCGCGGGCGGGGTCGTCGCCGGCCGGCGTGGCGCCGCCTCCGGGACCGCCGGCACGGCTGGCCGGGCGGCCGGGCGGCTTCCCGGAACGGGGTCGACCGCGGACGCCATGGTCAGCTGCACCCGGTCGAAGCGGCGCAGGTAGCGTCGCCAGCCGGGCCCGGCGATCCGCCGCGACTGCAGGACGACCGCGTCGGGGCCCAGGACACGGCGGGCCTCTGCGGCGGCGGCGGCGACGGTCGGGGCGGTGAACTGCTTGATCTCCATTCTCGCGCCCTCCTTGAACTGGCTCGCGTGCCGGGGAGCGGCACGGTCCGGGGACTTGCTCGCGCGCCGGGAAGCGGTGCGCTGCGTGCGGTCCGGAACCGCGCGGACCGCATCACGCAGAACGATTGCCTCCGGCAAACCGACTGCATCCGGCAGACCGACTGCATCCGGCAGACCGACTGCATCCGGCAGACCTGCCGCCATCCCTGGCTCCGGCATCCCTGGCGCCGGCATCCCTGGCTCCGGCATCCCTGGCGCCGGCATCCCTGGCTCCATCGCGCGCGGCACTATGTAGTGGCTCCGATCGTGCCAAGGCTCTCGATCTCCAGATCACCCGCCAGCTCGGCCGTCGAGACGACCTTGACCTGCGGGAAGACCCGCTCGATCAGGCGGCGGAACGGGGCCCGCACGTTCGGGGCGGTGAGGATCACGGGCGGCCGCGCGCGCGAGCCGAAGCGCTCCATGGCAGTCGCGAGCGAGCGTCGCACGCCGTGGAGCAGGTCCGGCTCCAGGGGGGCGCCGCCGGTGGATTCCACGAGCTTGCCCTCAAGGCGCGGGTCCAGGGTGCAGACGGCGAGCTTGCCCTGCTCGGCGGGCAGGTCGCGCGTGATCTCGCGGGCCAGGGCGGTGCGCACGCGCTCCGTGAGGACGTCGGGGTCCTTGACCAGCGCGCCGACGTCGCTCAGGGTCTCGAGAATCGTGGCCAGGTTGCGGATCGAGACGCCCTCGCGCAGGAGGTTCTGCAGCACGCGCTGCACCTGGCCGGTGCTCAGCACCGCGGGCACCAGCTCGTCGACGAGGGCGGCCTGGCGCTGGCGCATGGCGTCCAGCAGGGCCTTGCACTCCTGGCGCGAGAGGATCTCATGGGCGTGGCGCTTGCAGAGCTCGCTGAAGTGGGTCGCCAGCACGGTGGCGGGATCCACGACGGTGCAGCCCGCCAGCTCGGCGCGCACCTTGTCGCCCTCGGTGATCCACATGGCCGGCAGGCCGAAGGCGGGCTCGCGGGTGGGCGTGCCCTGCACATCCAGCGCCTCGCCGGAGGGGTTCATGGCCAGGTACTGGCCGGGGCGCAGCTCGCCGCGCGCCACCTCGCTACCCCGCAGCTTGACGGCGTAGTTGTTGGGCGGCAGCTGCACGTTGTCGCGCACGCGGACCAGGGGCAGCAGCAGGCCGAGCTCGGCCGCCAGCTGGCGCCGGATCAGGCCGACGCGGCGCATCAGCTCACCGCCCTTCGGACCCTCCGCCAGCTTCAGCAGCCCGTAGCCCAGCTCGATCTCCAGGGGATCGAGCTCCAGGAGGTCGGCGCCGCCCTCCACGGGAACGGCCGGGTCGCCGGAGGCACCCGGCTGCGCGCCGGCGGCGGCCTTGCCGGCGGCGGGTTCGGCGGCGGGCTCGGCCTGGCGCCGGGCGGCCAGCCGCCCCAGCAGGAAGAGGCCGACGCCCACACCCAGGAACGGGATCTTCGGCAGGCCCGGGACGAGGCCGATGGCGAACAGGGCGCCGCCGGCAACCATCAGCAGGCGTGGCTCGGCCAGCACCTGCTGGGCCACCTCGGCGCCGAGGCTGTTCTGGGCGGCGGCCCGCGTCACGATGATGCCGGTGGCGGTGGAGATCAGCAGGGCGGGGATCTGGGCCGAGAGACCGTCGCCGATGGTCAGGATCGTGTACTGGCTCACGGCGGCCGAAAAGCTCAGGCCCCGTTGCAGCATGCCGATGGCGAAGCCGCCCAGGATGTTGATGGCCACGATCAGCAGGCCGGCCATGGCGTCGCCCTTGACGAACTTGCTGGCACCGTCCATGGCCCCATAGAAGTCGGCCTCGCGCTCGATGTCGCGGCGGCGCCGCCGGGCCTCCTTGTCGTCGATCAGGCCGGCGTTGAGGTCGGCGTCGATGGACATCTGCTTGCCGGGCATGGCGTCCAACGTGAAGCGGGCGGCCACCTCGGCCACGCGCTCGGCGCCGCGCGTGATGACCACGAACTGGATGACGACCAGGATGAGGAAGACGATGAAGCCGACGAGCGGGTTGCCGCCGACCACGAACTGGCCGAAGGCCTGGATGACCTGACCGGCGTAGCCCCTCAGGAGGATCAGCCGGGCCGTGGACACGTTGAGCGCCAGGCGGAACAACGTCGTCAGGAGCAGCAGCGACGGGAAGACGGCGAAGTCGAGCGGCTGCGTCGTCGACATGGTGACGAGCAGCGTCAGCAGGGCCATGCCCAGGTTGAGGATCAGCAGCAGGCTCAGCAGGGCGGAGGGCAGAGGCACGACGAGCATGACCACCATCAGGACGACGGCGCCGCCCAGCACCGCCTCGCTGCCGATGCCCTTGCCAAGCCCTATCAGCTGCTTCACTGGTCGATCCCCCTACGCTTGAGCCGCCACACGAAGGCCAGGACCTCCGCCACCGCCTGGTACAGGGCCGGCGGGATGGGCCGGCCGATGGCCACCGCACGGTAAAGCTCTCGGGCCAGCGGTGGGTTCTCCGTGATGACCACCTCGGCGGCGGCGGCCACCGCCTTGATGCGCTCGGCCAGCCAGCCGCGGCCCTTGGCGACGACCATCGGCGCCCGCATCTGGACCGGGTCGTACCGCAGGGCGACGGCGTAGTGGGTCGGATTGGTCACGACGACGTCGGCGCGGGGGACATCGGCCATCATGCGCCGCCTGGCGAGCTCGCGCTGGCGGCGGCGGCGCAGGGCGCGAAGGGCGGGGTCGCCCTCGGTCTCGCGCTGCTCCTCCTTCATCTCCTCGCGGGTCATGCGCAGGCTGCGGCTGAGCTCCCAGCGCTGATAGAAGATGTCGGCGCCGGCGATGGCCAGCGAGGCGAGGCCGACGCGCACCAGGACCGACGTCAGCGTCTGCCAGATCAGGGCGAGCGGGCCGTCGATCTGGCCGGCCATGGCCGGCAGCGACACAATCAGGCTTTGGGCGGGACCATACAGGGCCGCCGCGACGATGGCGAACTTGAACAGCGAGCGGAGCATATCGACCAGGGCACGCGCCGAGAACATGCGCTGCACGCCGGTCACGGGGTTGAGCACGTCCAGGCGCGGGGCGAGGGAGGCGGTCGAGAAGGCAAAGCCTGTCTGGAGGCCGGCGGCCAAAACCGCCACCAGCATGATCGTGGCGGCAAAGGGCACCACCGCCAGCGCGCCGATCAGCAGGGCACGCTGCAGCAGCGCGTTGGCCGCCGCAATGCCGATCTCCCCAGGCGGCCGGGACCATACGGCTTTCACCCAGCCCAGGTACGCCGGCGCGACGAGGCGGCCGACGTCGGTGAGGCCCCAGCCGGCGAGCAGGAGGGCGAACGCCGGCCCAAGTTCCGCGCTGTGTGCGACCTGGCCCTTCTCCCGCGCCTTTTGGCGCCTTCGTGGGGTGGCGGGCAGCGTCCGCTCGGACATGCGATCCCTCCTCTCCGCCGTCTCGATCGGGCACGGGACGGGGACCGGGCCAGGGACCGGGCCTGGGGCTGGGGCCGGGATCGGGGCCGGGCCTGGGCCTGGGGCCGGGATCGGAACGGGCGCCCGGGTCTGCGAAGGGGCCTGGGCCCGACCCGCCGCTCACGGAGCCGGCGCGCCGACCCACCGCGGATCCCCGGCAGGGACGACCGCCTACCGGCCCAGCAGCTGGACCATCTGCTGGTAGCTCTCCGGGGCCATCTGCGCCAGCACGGCCATGATTCCGGGCAGGGCCACCATCAGCGTCGCGATGCCGAAGAGGATCTGCGCCGGCAGGCCGGTGGCCAGGATGTTGAGCTGCGGCGCCGCCCTGCCCAAGAGGCCGAGGCCGAGGTTGACGATGATCCCCACGCCGAGGATGGGCATCGCCACCCCGAGGGCCGCCTCGAACGCCCAGCCGATCGCCGCGAAGCTCTGGCTGCCGACCGACAAGAGCGGGGAGGGCGCTCCCAGCGGCACGGCGCGGTAGCTGAGGGCAAGGGCCGTGATCAGCAGGTGGTCCCCGCCCACCAGCAGGAAGATCACCAGTCCCGCCGTCAGCAGGAACTCGCCCATCAGGGGCACGGACTGGCCGTAGGTCGGGTCGATGACGTTGACGACCGAAAAGCCCATCTGCGTGTCGATCAACTGGCCGCCGACCTGGACGGCCACGAGCACCACCTGGGCCAGAAAGCCCAGCGCCAGCCCCAGGACGAGCTCCCGCACGACCATGCCGGCATAGGGCACGATGGCCGTCGGCAGGGACGCCGCCACCGCCGCGAGGCCACCGGGCCGCGCGCCGACGACCGGCAGCATGGCCAGGGCGAGCACGGCCACGGCCGGCGCCTTGACCGTCGTGGGCACGATCTGCGAGCCCAGGACGGGGGCAGCGGACCAGAAGCCGCCCACGCGCGCCACGAGCAGCCAATACACGGCGAAGTCGTGCTGCGCGCCCGCCAGCCAGTTCATCAGCGCACCCACCCCGGCATGTTGATGATCAGGCCGCGGGTGAAGTCGATGAGCTGCGTGAGCATCCAGGGCCCGAACACGACGCCGGCCACCAGGACGGCCGCCATCTTGGGCAGAAACGTCAGGGTCTGCTCGTTGATCTGCGTGGTGGCCTGCAGGATCGACACCACCAGCCCGACCAGCAGGCCGACCAGCAGCAGCGGGCCCGCCAGCAGGGCCACCGTCCACACCGCCTGCTGCGAGAGCTGGATCACCGTGCCGACGTTCATGGCCTGCCCTCCCTTCGCCGGATCCCGGGTCGCTCGGTCCCGCGATCGGTCGAACGACTTCGCGGACTTCGCCGACCCGCCACTGCCACCGCCGCCACCGCCACCGCCACGCTTGCCACCCCCGCCTTCGCCCCCGCCGTCCTCAGCCGCCAAAGTCGTCACCGCTGTCGACCGTCGTCAGTGAAAGCTCAGCAACAGCGATTGCATCGTCAGGTGCCAGCCATCGACCAGGACGAACAGCAGCACCTTGAACGGCAGCGAGATCATCACCGGCGGGAGCAGCATCATGCCCATCGACATCAGGGTGCTGGCGACCACCATGTCGATCACGACGAACGGGATGAAGATGACGAAGCCCATCTCGAAGGCGGTCTTCAGCTCGCTGATGGTGAACGCGGGCACCAGGGCCGTGAAGCTCACATCCTGCGGGTTCACCGGGTGGCTGCCCTGCATGTGGACGAACAGCGCAAGGTCGGACGGCCGCGTCTGCGCCAGCATGAACGTGCGCAGCGGCACCTCCGCCGTGGCGATGGCGGCCTGCAGGGTGATGTGGCCCGCCTGATACGGCAGCCAGGCCTGGCTGTAGATCTGGCCGAGCGGCTTGCTCATCACGAACAGGGTCAGGAACAGCGCGAGCCCCACCAGCACCTGGTTCGGCGGCATCGTGCCCGTGGCCAGGGCGCTGCGCACGAACGAGAGCACCACGATGATGCGCGTGAACGACGTCATCAGGATCAGGACCGCCGGCGCAATGGCCAGCACGGTCAGCAGCAGCAGCACCTGGACCGTCGTGGCGACCTGCGCCGGGGTGCTGGCCTGGCCGAGGCTCACCTGCAGGCTAGGCACGGCGGTCCACCCCCCGCCGCAGCAGCGCCGCGAAGCTGCGGGGATCAAGCGCGCCGAGCAGGGACGGCTCCTGCGCCTCAACCGGCACCTGCAGCTCGCTCGGATCCTCGAGGCGCAGCAGCAGCGAGACCTGCTTGTCCCCCACGCCGACGACCAGAACCCGGCGCCCCACCCCCACGGCGGCCACGGCCCGCCCGCCTCCGAGCTGCAGGGCGCCGAGCAGGCGCAGGCTGGCATGGCGACCGCCCTGGGCGCGGGACGCGAACAGGCGGCTGGCCCACGCGGCCAGGAAGATCACCACGGCGAACGCCAGCAAGAAGCGCACGATTCCCCAAATGGCTGACAGCAACGCGCTCGTCCTCTCCGATCCAGTCCGCGCGTCCTGCGCCCGGGGCCGCACGCGCATCCCTCGCGCGTGCCGCGGTGCCGAGGGGCGGCCCGCCTAGGGCCGGCCCTGCATGCGGCTGATCCGCTCTTGCGGGCTCACGATGTCCGTGATGCGAACCCCGAAGTTCTCGTCCACCACGACGACCTCGGCGTGGGCGATCAGGTGCCCGTTCACCATCAGGTCGACGGGCTCGCCGGCCAGCCGGTCGAGCTCGACGATGCTGCCCGGCTGCAGGCTCAACACGTCGCGAATCTGGCGCTCCGTGCGCCCCAGCTCGACGGTCAGCACCATCGGCACCTCCAGGAGCAGGTCGATGCCGGCGCCGCCGGCCGCCGCCCCGCCCGCGGCCCCGATCGGCGGAAAGTCCGCCGGCACGGGATCCGTGGCGCCAAGGACCGCCGGTGCCAGCCACAGCGTCACGCCGTCCCCGCCCTCCGTCCGGAAGGCAAGCGTCACGGCATCCGCGGGCGGCGGCACCACGGGGATCGCGGCGCCCGCCGGCAGCCCCAGGGCCGAGGCGCAGCCCTGCAGCCAGCCCTCCAGCTGCTGGGCCAGGGCGGGGTCCTCCGCCGCCGCCCAGAGGACGGCCCCGGCACCCGTCCCGAAGCAGGCCGTGGGCACCAGCGCGGCATCGCCGGCCCTCGGGCCCGCGGCCCCCGCCTCCTCCGCCCGGCCAGCCGCGGGATCCCCACCCTCCGCGGTGGCGGCGGCGCCACCGGCTCCGCCACCGGCCCCGGCTCCGGCCCCGGCATCCCCCCCGCCGGCGCCCGCCGCCGGTCCCGCCGTGGGCGCCGCCGCCCGCCCGACATACTCCAGCGCGGCCACGCCCGACTCCGCCGCCGCCGCGGCCAGGATGGGCCCCCAGGCCGCGCCCGCCTGCTCCTGCTCCACGGCTAGCCCTCCTGCCCCCGCGGCTCCGTGATCTCCACGGCCAGGCGCCGCCCCACGCGGCCGATCCGGCAGTGGAACTTGGCCGCGTCGCCGACGTAAACGGTCGCCGGCGCGCCGAGCGGCACCGGCAGCGGCACGATGTCGCCGGCCTGGAGGGCGACGACGGTGGCCAGGGGCATGCGGGCCCGCCCCAGCTCCACGTGTACCGGCACCCGCGCGCCCTGCAGCGCACGCGCGACCTCGGCCTCCTGGCCCGGCCGCGGCGTCGACGGCCCCTGCGACCAGGCCCGCATGGCCAGCCGCGCCAGAATCGGCTCCAGCACCGGAAAGGGCAGGCACAGCCGCATCTGCCCCTCGTCTGGGCCGAGGTGGACCCCGAACGACACCGCCA
>JAJYVM010000412.1:0-2765 GCA_021792015.1 Bacillota bacterium
CGATGCCTTCATCAACCCCACGCCGACCACCATGGTCGTCCTCATCGCCGGCATCTCCTGGCACGGCGTGGCCCGCCTGGCGCGCGCGGAGACCCTGTACATGCGAGACCTCGAGTACGTGGAGGCCGCCCACGCCGTCGGCGCCCCGCCCTGGCTCATCGCCCTCCGCCACATCCTGCCGGGGACCGTGCAGGTCGTCGTCGTGACCGCGACGTTCCTCGTGGCCGACGCCATTCTCACCATCGCCGGCCTGTCCTTCCTCGGCCTGGGCCTGCCGCCGCCGGCGCCCAACTGGGGCGGCATGCTGTCCAACGCCATGCAGTACATGCCCTCTGGCAACTGGTGGCTGGTCTACCCGGCGGGCGTCGTCCTGACCGTCACGCTGGTCTGCCTGAACCTTGTCGGCGACGCCCTCCGGCTGGTCGTCAACCCGCGCCTGGCCCAGTCGAGCAGGTCTGCCTGACCGGGGGAGGAACCATGGCACGACTTCTCGCACAGCGCCTGCTCCAGTCGGTCCCGACCATGCTCGGGATCACCGTCCTCACGTTCGTCCTCCTTCACGCCATCCCCGGCGGGCCTGCGGACGTCATGTTGGGCGAGCGCGCCACGCCGGCACTCGTCCGCCAGGTCAACCAGGCCCTCGGCCTGAACCGCCCGCTACCCCTGCAATACCTGACCTGGCTCGGCCAGCTGGTGCGCGGCAACTTCGGATACGCCTACACGTACCACGCGACCGTCCTTTCCCTGATCCTGTCCGCCCTGCCGCGAACGCTCATCCTCGTCGCGGGGGCGATCCTCCTGTCGCACGTCCTTGCCATCATCCTGGGCGTGGTGCAGACCGCTCTGGGCGGCTCGTGGTTCGACTACGCCATGAACGTGGCGCTCTACTTTCTCTATGCCATGCCCGGCTTCTGGCTCGCGATGCTGGCCATCCAGCTCCTGTCGTTCCAACTCCACCTCCTGCCCGCGTCCGGCATCTCGTCCGGCTACGCGCTCCATCCCACCCTTGGCGACTATGTGCGCCACTTGGTCCTGCCCGACGGCGTGCTCATCCTCGGCACCGTTGCCGGCTGGACCCGCTACATGCGCACCGCCATGTCCGAGACCATGGCCGAGGAGTACATCCGCACGGCGCGGGCGAAGGGCGCGAGCGAGGTGCGGGTGCTCGTGCGCCACGCGCTCAAAAACTCCCTGCGCTCGCTCGTGACCCTGGCCGGGCTCTCCCTGCCCGCGCTCTTCGGCGGCGCCCTGATCATCGAGATGGTGTTCAACTATCCGGGCATGGGGCTTCTCTTCTGGACGGCCGCGCAGAACCGCGACTACCCGATCCTGCTCGGCGTCACGGTGATCGTTGGCGTCCTCACGATTCTCGGCAACCTTCTGGCCGACCTCGCCTACGCCGCCCTGGACCCGCGCATCCAGTACCGGTAGCCCGCCGGGTGGTGCCACCCGGCCCGGCGCCACGTGCATCCCCGGGAGGGAACACTCGCGACATGAGCCAGGCACGGGGGCGAGCCCCCGCACACGGCAAGGCCCTGATCGTGGGCCGGCACATCGTCACCCTCGACCCGGCCACGCCGGCGGCAACCGCGGTTGCCGTGGCGGACGGGCGCGTGGTCGCGGCCGGCAGGGTAGAGGACCTCCACGCCTGGCGGGACGCCGGCACCCGCGTCGAGCGCCTCCCGGACGACGCCTGGCTGTATCCGGGCTTCGTCGAATCCCACGCCCACCTCATGGGCGTCGGCCGCCAGATGGAGCAGCTCTACGTCGGAAGCCCACCGTGCCGGTCCATCGCCGACATCCTCGAGCTCGTGCGGGGCGAGGCGGCCAGGCGCATGCCGGGCGAATGGGTCGTGGGCGGCCACTACGACGACACGCTTCTGGCGGAGGGCCGGCCCCCCACGGCGGACGAACTGAGCCTGGCGGCGCCGGGCCACCCGGTCTATCTGAGCCACATGTCGGGCCACTTGGCCGTGGCCAACCGGACCGCGCTCGTGCGCGCCGGCATTGGCTCGGACACGGACGTTGTCGGCGTCATGCGCGACGGCCGCGGCGACCTCACGGGCGAATTGCGCGAGGGCGAAGCCATGGCGCTCGTCTCGCGCCTCCTGCCCGAGCCGACCACCCGGGACCGCGTGCGCTGGATCACCCGGGCGACGGCCGCGGCGCTCCTAAACGGCGTCACGGCGATGTGCGAAGCCGGCTTCGGCGGTGCCGACATAGACGCCACGCGGGCGGCCTGGGATGCCTACCTTGCGGCGGACGCCGATGGCGGCCTCGGCGTGCGCACCCAGGTCTTCCCCGTCTTTCGCGCCCGGCGGTTCGTGCCGGCCAGCCACGAGACGCCGTTTCTCGCGGTGGGACCGGTCAAGCTGTTCAGCGACGGCTCCATCCAGGGGCACACCGGTGCGCTGCGGGAAGCCTACCATGACCAACCCGCGGAGCACGGCCGCTTATTCTGGCAGCGCGGCGACCTGGTCGACGCGCTCCGCACCCTGCGCGCCGAAGGGCGGCAGGTGGCGACGCATGCGAACGGGGACGCCGCCATCGACCTCGTCCTGGACGCGTACGAAGCCGTGTTGGGTGGCGTCAGGGACTTTGACCACCGATGGCGCGTCGAGCACGCTCAGGCGGCGCGCTCGGATCAGATCGAGCGCATGGCCCGCCTGCGGGTCCTGCCCTCGTTCTTCGTGGGCCACGTCGAGGTCTTCGGCGACCGCCACCGCGAGCTGTTCCTCGGCCCCGAGCGTGGCCGGAACATCAGC
>JAJYVM010000412.1:2775-3693 GCA_021792015.1 Bacillota bacterium
GGCCTCATGTTCAGCCTGCACTCGGACGCACCGGTGACGCCGGTCGATCCCCTTCGCTCGATCGCGACGGCGGTTACGCGGCGCACGAGCGGCGGCGCCGTACTCGGCCCCGGGCAGGCGATCTCGCCGCTTGCCGCCCTGCGGGCGTACACGTCTTGGGCGGCCTGGCTCGGACGGCGCGAGGCAAGCGTGGGCAGCCTCCGGCCCGGAGCCTGGGCGGACGCCGTGCTCCTATCGGCGCCGATCGAGGCCGTTGCCGGCGACGAGCCGCCGGTGGTGCGGGGGGTCTTCCGGCAAGCGGAGGCGGTCGACCTGGACGCCGAGCGAGCCGTCGCAGCCGGCACCTGAGGAAGACGGCGCGCGCCGGCCGGCGGCGGCGCGGGCGCCAAGACGCCGTCAGCAGGCTCCCGCCAGGATGTCTTGCTCCAGGTGCAGCGACACCACCCAGTTGGGCGCGTCGACGATCTCCGAGATCCTGAGGTCGGCGGCGGTGCTCGCCACCAGGTAGGCGTCCAGGGCGTCCAGACCGGCGCGGCGCTGGATCTCCTCGATCATGCCGCGGGTGGCGGCACGGGCCGCCTCGAACAGGTCGGGGCCGACGCCCATGGTGGCGACGGCGCGGCCGGGCCGGGCCGACACCGGGTGCGTCTCGAGGAGCGGGTAGGCGAGGCCGCGGCCCTTCGCCAGACCGAGCCGGACGGTGACGACGGAGCTGGTCTCGACGGCGGTGCCGCAGACCTCGCCATCCCCCTGCGCCGCATGGGTGTCGCCCAGGGAGAAGAGCGCCCCCGGGACGGCGACGGGCAGGAACAGGCGGGCGCCGCGGGTCATGTGCCGGATGTCCATGTTGCCGCCCTGGCGGCTCGGCGGCACGACCGAGCGGTCGCCGGCCTCGGCCATGGCGACGCCGATGGTGCC
>JAJYVM010000413.1 GCA_021792015.1 Bacillota bacterium
CATGGCGCACGACAAGAAGACGCGCGCGGGCCAGCTGCGCTGGGTCCTGCCGCTGCGCGCGGGCGCGGTGGCCGTGGGCCAGGCCGTGCCGGAGGCGACCGTGCGAGCGGTGCTGGCGGACCTGGGGGCGGCGGCATGAAGGAGATGGCGGCGGCGCGCAGGCAGGCGCCGGCGAGCTGGGCGGCGGTGCTGGGGCGGGCATCCGGTGAGCTGGCGGGCGACCTGGGCCGGCTCCGGGATCTGGCGGCGGATGTGGCCGTGGCCCAGGAGGCGGCCGCCCGCGGCGGCGATCTGTCCCTGGCCGACGCGTACGGGCAGGGCGCGGAGGCCGTCGCCGTGGCCGTCGCGGCACTGGCGCGCCAGCAGGAGCGCCTGCGCCTGTGGGAGGCCGCGGACCCGGCCGGCGCGGACCCGGCCGCTGAGCCTGGCCCCGCCGCTGGCCGCGGACGGCGGCAGCCCCCCGACCCGGCCGCCGATGCCGGCGCCCTCCGCTCGGCCGGCCTGATCGAGGCCCAGGAGGAGGAGCGCCGCCGCCTGGCGCGCGACATCCACGACGGGCCGGCCCAGCTGCTGGCCAACGTCGTCTTCCGCATCGACGTGGCCCAGACGCTGCTGGACGGCGACGCCGACCGGGCCCGGGCCGAGCTGGAGCAGCTGAAGCAGCTCGTGCGCCACAGCCTGCAGGACGTGCGCAAGATCATCTTCGACCTGCGGCCGCTGGCCCTGGACGACCTCGGCCTCATCCCGGCCCTGCGCAGCTACGTCGGCGGCCTGGCGGAGCGGGCGGGCCTGCACGTGGACCTGCGTGTCGCGGGCGAGGCGCGGCGGCTGCCGACCGCCCACGAGGTCGCCCTGTTCCGCCTGGTGCAGGAGGCCCTCCACAACGTGCGCAAGCACGCCGGCACCGACGCCGCGGAGGTGGATGTCGCGTTCGCGCCGGAGGAGGTCCGCGTGACTGTGGCTGACCACGGCCGCGGCTTCGACCCGGCGACCGCCGCCGGCGCCGCCGACCGCCTGGGCCTGCGCTCCATGCGGGAGCGGGCCGAGCTGTTCGGCGGCAGCCTCTCCCTGCGCTCGGCCCCCGGCCGCGGCACGACGCTGACGGCGTGCGTGCCCGTGCCGGCGCCCGCCCCGGCTCCCGTGTAGGCTCCGGGTCCCGGCCCGGTCTCGACCGCACGCCAGGATGGCGGCGGAGAGAGCCAAGGACGGCGGTGACGGGCTCCATGGATGGCGACGCGCAGATGGTCGCGGGCCCCCGCGCCCCGGCGGATGGCGGCGGCGAGGGCCCGGACAAGATCTCAATCCTGATCGCCGACGACCACCCCCTGTTCCGGGAGGGGCTGCGGCGTGCCCTCGACCTGGCGATGGGCCTGGCCGTGGTGGGCGAGGCGCCCGACGGCGATGCCTGCCTGGCCGCGGCGCAGCGCCTGCGCCCCCAGGTCGTCCTGGTCGACCTCTCCATGCCCGGGCCCGGCGGCACCGAGGTCGTCCGCCGCCTGAAGGAGGTCCATCCGGAAGGCAGGGTCGTCGTGCTGACGATCCACGACGGCGAGCAGGACCTCCTCGACGCCGTGCGCGCCGGCGCCGACGGCTACATCCTCAAGGACGTGGAGCCCGCGGAGCTGGTGGCCGCCATCCGCGCCTGCTGGCGCGGCGAGCGCTACCTGCAGCAGGGCCTGGGCGGCAAGCTCATGCAGGGGCTCGAACGCATCGCCACGACCATCGCCGGCGGCCCGCAGACCGTGCTCTCCGACCGCGAGTGGGCGGTCCTGCAGCTGCTGGCCGAGGGCTGCAGCAACCGCGACATCGGCGCCCGCCTCTTCATCAGCGAGAAGACCGTGAAAAACCATGCCTCCTCCCTGTTTCGCAAGCTCGGCGCCCGCGACCGCACGCAGGCCGTGGTGGAGGCCGTCAAGCGCGGCTGGATCCGCCTCTCCTGAGGCCGGCAGGGGATCGCCCCCCGCCGCCGTATGCTCCCTCCCATGCGTGCCATCTGTGTCCATGCCTTCGGCGGTCCCGAGGTCCTCCGCCTGGAGGAGGTCGCCGACCCGCGGCCAGGCCCGGGCCAGGTTCGCGTCCGCCTGCAGGCGGCCGGCGTCAGCCCCGCCGACGTGGAGGTCCGCGCCGGCACCTTCGTCCGCCTGCCGCAGCTCCCCTATACACCCGGCAGCGCCGGGGCCGGAGTGGTCGACGCCGTGGGCGAGGGGGTTGCGGGCGTGCGCGTCGGCGACCGCGTCTGGCTCACGGGGGCGCCGACGTACGCCGAGGCCTGCGTGGTCGCCGCCGGGCGCGTCCATCCGTTGCCCGCGCGCCTCAGCTTCGCGCAGGGCGCGGCCATCGGCGGCAGCTACGCCACCGCCTACCAGGCCATCCACCTGGTGGCCGGGGTCCGGCCCGGCGACCATGTCCTGGTCCACGGCGGGAGCGGCGCCGTCGGCACGGCTGCCCTGCAGCTGCTGGCCGCCCACGGGGCGATCGCCGTCGGCACGGCCGCCTCTGAGGCGGGCCGGGCCCATGTCGCCGCCCAGGGCGCGGCGGCGCTCCCGCACGACGCCTGGGACGATCTGCTGGCGGCGACGGGCGGGCGCGGCTACGACGCCATCCTGGAGATGCGGGCCGAGGACAATGTGCTGCGCGACGGGGCGCTCTTGGCGCCCCGTGGAACGGTGGTCCTCGTGGGGGCCCACGCCGAGGCGCGCTTCAACCCTCTGGAGTTAATGGTCCGCGGCGCCTGCATCCGCGGCATGGCGACCTTCCTGCTCACGGCGGACGAGCAGAGGCGGGTCGAGCTGGCCATCGCCGCCGGCTTGGCGGACGGCCGTCTGGTCCCCGCCGTCGGCCAGTCGTTTCCGCTCGCCGAGGCGGCCAGCGCCCATCAGGCCGTGTGGACCGGGGCCAAGGCCGGAAAGGTCGTGCTGCAGACCGCCTGACGGGAACTGTCGGGCGATCCACACCCTCCGCCCCCAAAGTGGCAGCGGATGGCGAAACCTATGGGTTGGGAGGATCCGTGGTGCAGGCCCAACCCTTGGCCGGGCCCCCCGGGCCGGGGCGCACCCGCGTTCGGGTCCGGCGCCGGCTTCGCGTCGGTCGCGTCCTCGTCGTCGCGGCGGCCATGGTCGTCCTCGCCGTGGCCGGCGTCACGGCGGAGGCGCTCGTCAACCTGCCCAGCGTGGGCGCCATGCCCGCCCCCGCCGCCGGGCGGTCCGTGATCTACGACAGCAGCGGCAAGGCCATCACGGCCGTGGGCGGCGGCATCAACCTGCAGCCGGTGGCCCTGTCCGCCGTGTCGCCCTACGTGCAGCACGCCTTCGTGGCGGCGGAGGACCGCGGCTTTTACCAGGACAGCGGCTTCAATATCCGCGGCCTGCTGCGCGCCGCCTGGGCGGACCTGCGCGGCCGGCCCCTGCAGGGCGGCAGCACGATCACGGAGCAGCTGGCCAAGAACCTGTACCTCAGCCCGGCCGACACCATCGAGCGCAAGATCCGTGAGTTCGTGCTGGGCCTGGAGCTGGCCCAGCGGTACAGCAAGGCGCAGATCCTGCAGCAGTATCTCAACGTCATCTACCTGGGCGACGGGGACTACGGCGTCCAGGCCGCCTCCAAGGACTACTTCGGCCACCCGGCCAGCCAGGACACCCTGGCCCAGGCCGCGCTCCTGGCCGGGATCAACCCGGCGCCCTC
>JAJYVM010000414.1 GCA_021792015.1 Bacillota bacterium
GGCCAGGTCGCCCGGGTCGGCCAAGTCGCCCGGGTCGGCCAAGTCGCCCGGGTCGGCCAGGCGGCCGGGTCAGCCAAGTCGCCCGGGTCGGCCAGGCGGCCGGGTCGGCCAGGTGCCGCCGCCCGCAGCGACGCGGGCATCGCGCTTGGCGGCGACGGACGCGACGCGGGACGGTGCGCCGGCCCGAGCGTGCCTGCCCGCCGGACCTGCGGCGGGCCGCCCGCGGGGCCGCCCCGGCTGGCAGCGGCCCGGGCTGGTGCACTCGGGCCGAGCCCTTGCGCAACTAGCATTCTGGACGTCCGGGCCCAATACCTGGTCCGGTCCTGGCCCCGGCAAACCCAGGGCAGGGCCGGCCCGGCACGCCGACCCTCATGTCTTCCTTCCATGATACGGGGATGTGGGCATTCCGCCAGACCGGGCTGGGATGCCCGCCACGGGGCGTGGGAAAGGCAAGGGCAGCCAGGGCGTTGGGCCCCGCCGCCTCCCGGGGACCCTGGGCGCCCGAGCGAGGCAGGTGGGCAGACTCGCGGCGCGCGGTGCTCGCCATGGCGCCCTGGAGAGCGAGCGCTCCCCGGGGGTCTGCGCCGTCCAGCCGTCCGCTGCGGGTCAGTGGGGACGGCCGGCGCCGGGCTCAGCCGGGCTCGCCGCAAGCCGGCCGCACGGGCCGTCCGGTCAGCGCAGCGGGGGGCGGTGCGTGCTGAAGTGAAGGACCCCGTACAGGGGACAGTAGCCGCTGAAGCCGGTCGCCAGGCCGATCGCCGCCACGACGGCCAGGATCCAGCTCGCGGCGCCGCCACCGACGTCGAACATCGCCGCGAGCGCCAGAATCCCCACGAAGACTCGGATCGCCCGGTCCCAGCCCCCCACGTTGCGGACCATCGCGCGCACCTCGGGACATGGCCGCGTTCGCCACCACGAGCGCCGCGATCAGCGCGGCTTCCGCGGCGCGGCCAAGCGCTAGCTCGGCCACAACGGGGATCTCCAGCATCCACGGCACGGGCGCCCAGAACTTGCCCAGCGCCCGCCGCCAGAAGTGGGGCCGCTCCTCCGGAACCGCGTTGGGGCCATACGTGGCCAGCCGGGCCCGCGCCTCGGCGGACGTGAGGCCCGTCGGCTCCCCCACGGGCTCCCCCGCGGGCTCCGTGGCTGTGGTCGCTGCGTTCACGGCGCTCGTCGGCCATACCTCCGGTGCGCAGGGTCATTGTGGATGCGCGCGGACGCGGCTGCGACGTCCGTTGGCCGCGAAGAGGCCGGACGAAGGGCCGCCCGTCCGGTCTGGACGGAAGGGCTCCGGCCGGCCGCAGGACCGCGACTCGCTCAGCTCCGGCCATCCAGCCCCCGCAGTCGGGGCCAATGGGCGTCGCCGGACGGTGCCGGGCCGTGGTGCACTCGATGTGCTTGGTTCGCGGGTGTGCACGCTGGAATCGGGCTCCGGCCACGGAGGGGGAAGCCGCGTGTATCGGCGCATCCTGGTCGCAGTCGACGGCAGCCGGCCATCCGATCTCGCCCTGACCCACGCCGCAGGGCTGGCGAGGGAGCAGGACGCGCTGCTGCGGCTGATCCACGTGATCGAGGATCCGTACTGGTACCTGCGGTTTGCGGCCGCGGCCAGCCTGGATGCCGCCGCCCTCGAGCGCGCGTGGCGCGAGGCGGGCACCGGTATCCTGGCCGCGGCGGCCCGCCTGGCGAACGACCTCGCGGCTGCGCCGGAGCTGGCGCTCCTGGAGCCAGCTGGAGAATCCGTGGCCGCGGCCGTGGTCGCGGAGGCGGAGCGCTGGAGTGCCGACCTCATCGTCATGGGCACCCACGGCAACCGCGGCGTTGAGCGCCTGCTGCTGGGCAGCGTGGCGGAGGGCGTGGCCCGCACCGCGCCATGCCCGCTGCTGCTGCTGCGGGCGAACGGGCAGGCGGCGTAGCGGCGCAGCGGTCCCACATCGCCCGGGCTGCCGGGTCAGGGCCGGGATCCGGGGCCGGGATCCGGGGCCGGGCGGCCGCACGTGGACGGGGGTGTGAGCGCAATGCCCAGGGTGGCGCCGTTCGAGGAGAACGTGGATCGCTACGAGGCGTGGTTCCAGCGCCACCCCTTCGCCTACCAGTCGGAGCTCGAGGCGGTCGCCGCGCTGCTGCCGGGCGGCGAGGGGCTGGAGGTCGGGGTGGGCACGGGCCTGTTCGCCGCACCCCTCGGCGTGCGCGCGGGCGTCGAGCCGGCCGCCGCGATGCGGGCGATTGCACGCCAGCGCGGCATCGACGCCGTGGACGGGGTGGCGGAGGCCCTGCCCTATGCGGACGCTGCCTTCGACTTCGTGCTGATGGTCACGACCATCTGCTTCGTCGACGACGTGCCCGCGGCGGTCCGGGAGGCGTGGCGCGTGCTCCGGACCGGAGGGCACATCGTGGTCGGGTTCGTCGACCGGGAGAGCGCCCTTGGCCGGCAGTATGAAGCCGAGCGCGGCAGGAGCGCCTTCTACGCCGCCGCCACCTTCCACTCGGCCGCCGAAATCGCGGCCGAGCTACGCCGGGCGGGGTTCACCACGCTCCGCTTCCGCCAGACCGTCTTCACGCCGCTGGACGAGGTGACGGCCCTGCAGCCCAGCCGGCCCGGCTACGGCGAAGGCTCGTTCGTGGTCGTGGCGGGCGAGAAGCCGGGCCGCTGACCCACCCACGGCCGCAATCCTGCGTTTCGGCGCCCGGGGCGCAGGGGCCCCGCGGGCTGGGCTCCCGCATCTCGCGGCGCGCCGCCGTGCTGTCGACGGGCCGCGGATGAAGCCGCGGGGGCATCCGCCCCTGGTCTCAGGCCGGGGACGGCGCCCCGCACGCGTGGCCGGGATCCGGCCGGGCCGGGCCCACCAAGGGCGCACGGCCACGGCGCCAAGGGCTACGAAATCGCTCGGTGAAGCTCCTCGGCCATCCGCTGCTCCGGCACGAGGCCGGTGATGGCCGGCTCGCCGTTGATCACCGTGAGCGGCACGCCCTGCACCTCATAGAGGTCGGCGAGCTTGGGGAACTCGGTGGCATCGACCATATCCCCGCGCACCAGGGGGCTGGCCAGGGCCATGCGGTGGGCCAGCTGGACCATGCGCGGGCAGTAGGGGCAGCTCGGGGTGACGAAGACCTGCAGGTGAAGCGGCTCCTGCAGGGACAACAGCTCGCCCAGCAGCTCCGGTTCGAGGCCCGGGTCGGCCTCGGCAACCCGACGGATCGCGTCCAGGAGCGAATTGAACTCGTAGCCACCCGGGAAGCCGAAGAAGCGGATGCCGTTGGCGGGGCCGGCGCCGTCGCCATCCGGCACAAGCGCCAGGGCGGGGGCGAGCCCCTCGATGCCAAACCGCTCAGCCGCCTCGCCCGTCGGCGACTCAACCCGCACGCGCAGCGCGGGCACAGCCGCCGCCATCTCGGCCGCAAGGCCCTCCAGCGCGCGGCTCGCCTCGGACGATCTGTCCGAGAAGACAACCAACTCGACCTGCCGAGACAGGTCACCGATCTCCTGCTGCACATACGCCGTCTCGCGGGGACCCAGCAAAGTCATGTACCAAGGACCTCCTGTACGAGCAGGGTAGGCCGGTGGGGTCCAGGCCCGGGTCTGCTCGCGTGGCGCGAATGTCCACGTTTTGTCTACCTACGGCCTCCTGCCCGCGGGCACACGCCCCGAGGCGCCCACCAGCTCGCCGCTCGCGCCCGCC
>JAJYVM010000415.1 GCA_021792015.1 Bacillota bacterium
GCGGGCATGGCGGCCGACCTCTACGAGACATACGCCGTCACATCCGTGGCGGCCATGCTGCTCGGCTACCTGCTCTTCAGGAGCCAGCCCCAGGCGGTCTTCCTGCCCCTCATGATCGGCGCCGTCTCGATCGTGACCTCCATCATCGGCATCATCGCCATCCCGACCATCCGCGACGGCTCGCGGATCATGGGCGCGCTCTACCGCGGCGTCATCGTGGCCGGCGTGCTGTCGGCCATCCTCTTCTACCCGGTGACGGCCTGGATGACCGGCTCCTGGCTCACACCGTCATCCGCCGTGCCGCTCGGCAGCACGGGCGTGTTCCTCTCCGCGGTCATCGGGCTCGTGCTGACCGCTGCCCTGATCCTCAGCACCGAGTACTTCACGGCCACACGCTACCGCCCGGTGCAGGGCATCAGCAAGGCCAGCATCACTGGCCACGCGACGAACGTGATCGCGGGCCTGGCCATCGGCATGAAGAGCACGGCATGGCCGGTGCTGTTCATCGTCGCCGCGATCCTCGGCTCCTACGCCGTCGCCGGGATCTATGGCGTCGGCATCGCTGCCATGGCGATGCTGTCGCTGGCGGGCCTGGTCATCACCCTGGACTCGTACGGTCCCATCACCGACAACGCGGGCGGCATCGCCGAGATGACCGGGCTGGAGGAGTCGGTGCGCGAGGCGACCGACGCGCTCGACGCCGTCGGCAACACGACCAAGGCCGTGACCAAGGGCTACGCCATCGGCTCGGCCGCCCTGGCCGCCATCGTGCTGTTCGCCTCGTACAGCCGCGAGCTGGGCCACGGCCTCAGCCACACCTTCGACCTCAGCAATCCGAGCGTGCTGGCCGGGCTCTTCATCGGCGGCATCCTACCGTTCATCTTCGCCTCCTACAGCATGGAGGCCGTGGGCCGCGCCGCATTCAGCGTCGTCGAGGAGGTCCGCCGCCAGTTCCGCGAGATCCCGGGCATCATGGAGCGCAAGGCCCGGCCGGACTACAGCCGCGCCGTCGACATCGTGACGCGGGCCGCGCTGCGCGAGATGATCGGCCCGGCCCTGATCCCGGTCCTGGCGCCCGTCCTGGTCGGGTTCATCCTGGGCGCGCAGGCCCTAGGTGGCCTGCTGGTCGGCTCGATCGTCGTCGGCCTGTTCCTGGCGATCCAGATGACGGCCGGCGGCGCCGCATGGGACAACGCCAAGAAGTACATCGAGCAGGGCAACTTCGGCGGCAAGAACACGGCAGCGCACGCCGCCTCGGTCACGGGCGACACGGTGGGCGACCCCTTCAAGGACACGGCGGGGCCGGCGATCAACCCGATGATCAAGATCATCAACATCGTGGCGCTGCTGATCGCACCGCTGCTGATGCACTGAGTGGACGACGAGCGCTGCGTCCTGCTGGGCGCTTCTTGGCCGGGGGCTGGGACCTGGAGCCTCGACGATGATTTGGTCGAGCTCGCTGAGCTCGCTCGTGCGGCCGGCGCCGAAGTGTGCGCCACCGTCGTGCAGGAGCGCAATCGCCCCCACCCCGCCACGCTGGTGGGCAGCGGCAAGGTGGCGGAAGCGGCCGAGGTCGCCTCGGCCGCTTCCGCTACGACGTTGATCAGCAACCGCGACCTGAGCCCGCGCCAGCTCCGAAACCTCGCGGACGCCACCAAGCTGAAGGTCATCGACCGCACCCAGCTGATCCTCGACATCTTCGCCAGCCGGGCCCGGACGCGCGAGGCGCAGCTCCAGGTCGAGCTGGCCCAGCTCACCTACCTGCTGCCGCGCCTGGTGGGCGCGCGTGCCAACCTTTCGCGCACCGGCGGCGGGATCGGCACAAGGGGGCCCGGTGAAACGCAGCTCGAGGTGGACCGCCGGAGGCTTCGCCTGCGCCTCGGCCGCCTGCAGCACGACATCGAGGCCGTGCGGTCGGACCGGCAGACGCAGCGCGGCGCGCGCCAGGGGCTCCCGTCCGCCGTCCTGGTCGGCTACACGAACGCCGGCAAGAGCACCCTGATGAACGCCCTCACCGGCGCCGACGTCCTGGCCAAGGATGCGCTCTTCGCCACCCTGGATCCGACGGCGCGGCTGCTGAAGATCCCCGACGCCGGCGAGGTCATCCTCAGCGACACCGTGGGCTTCGTGCACGACCTGCCGCATCAGCTCGTGGCGGCCTTCCGCGCGACCCTGGAGGAGGTCACGCTGGCCGATGTGCTCGTGCATGTCGTGGACGCCGCCAGCCCGCGCATGCAGGAGCAGATCGAGGCGGTGGAGGCCGTGCTCCGTGAGCTCGGCGCCGGCGAGCAGCCGCGGATCACCGTAATGAACAAGTGCGACCTGGCGCCCGGGGGCGAGGGCCTCCGCGTTTCCGCCCGGACCGGGCAGGGGCTCGACGACCTGCGCGCCGCGATCGCCGGCGCCCTGGGACGTGGGCACGTGCGCGTGCACGTGGTCCTGCCGTACGGACCTTTGCTCGACCTCGTCCACCGCCGCGGGCGCGTGCTGAGTGAGCGCTACGTGGAGGCGGGCGTCGAGCTGGAGGTGGAGTGCCCGCCGACCCTGGCCGCCCGGCTGGAGCGGGCGGCGGGAAGCCACCCAACGGATCGCTGAGGGGCAACGCACAGGTCGGACGCCCCCCCATGCCGCATTGGAGTGCGAAGGTCATTGACGGTGCACGTCCCCCAGGCTCGCAGCGTGCTTTCCGAACGCCCTCACGGGCGGTAGTCGCCGGCCACGCTCCTCACGGGCAATCCTGGCTTCGTGGCGCCCCTGGCCTTCGTGCTGCCCTGGATCCTGCTCTCGGCGCCTGCGCCCAGTTGGGTCGCGCTGGCTCTCACGCCCTTGTGGCAGTTAGCTCAGGCCAGCGTCTTCCGCATGGCGACCGCCGCAATCTCCGTCCCGTCCTTGAGGCGGTGCGTGTGACGGGTGGCGATCGTGTAGCCCATGTGCGCGTAGAAGGGCACAGCGGTCAGCGAAACGTCCAGGTGGAGGGACGTCACGCCGTCGGCCCCGGCCGGTGCCTCCGCCGCTTGCAATAAAGGGCAGCCATCTTCCGGGTGCACGCGTAAACGTTCGGTGAACCCCGTGTCCGTCTGAGTATGCCGCGCCCCTCTGGACTCTTGCGAGCGGGTCGTATAGCGTTTCTGGTGTGATCTGCAGCACGCCGTGCCCGCACGAACGCGAGGCGGAGTACTGGTGGCGGCGGTGTCAGCTCGCCGAACGGCGACTGGCCGCGTGCCAGCAACGCCTGCATCAGTTGGATGAGCGGGTCCGGGCCGGCCGGACGGCGAAGCAGGGCCTCGAAGAGAAGGTCCGGAGCCTGAGGGCTACCTGCCGCCAACTGCAGCAGGAGCTCTTCGGGCGTAAAAGCGAACGCACTCCGCCATCTGCAGAAGCGCCAACCATGGCGGCGGCGGATGCACCACAAGAGCTCGGGGCCCGACGCGGGCGTGGTCAGCGACGGGGTGTCCGCGGTCATGGCCGGCGGCGTCGCGTCGATCTGCCGGCGGAAGTCATCCCCGTCGTGCTGGCAACCGAGGAGCGGTGCTGCCCACACTGCGGCCTGCCGTACGAAGAGCTGGGAAGCTACGAGGAGTCGGAGGAGATCCACCGCGAGGTGCGCGTGGTACGGCGCATCTACCGGCGCGCCCGCTACCGACGGACGTGCCAATGCCGCCACCTGCCGG
>JAJYVM010000416.1 GCA_021792015.1 Bacillota bacterium
GGGCGTCGCAGCGCATACATCCATTCCCCTTATCGGCCGATCGCGACGAAATCGCGCGCGCCGGGTGGGCCGGGATGCCGCCGGGGCGGGGCGTGCCGTGCCGCCGACAGCGGACGGTGAGCCGGCCAGCAGAACCAGGCGAGGCGGTGCGGCACGGTCTGGGACCCGGGTGGGCTGCCGGCGCCCTGGTGCGCCCGCATCACCACGCCGTTCCAGACAAGCACTCGGTGCGCCACCGCACCGGCGGGCACTTGCGGGCCACAGGGCCGCCGCCGTCTGCCCACAGGCTCGGCGGCCCCCCGCTCGGTGTCCGGGCAGCCACACGGTTCGCGCCGGAATTGCGAGAGGCGGACGCCACTCCATTTAGCAGGACATGTATCTGCTGACGCGAACGAGACCGTACCATGGCAGGCGCAATCCTGACGGGAAGCGCGCGAAAGGGCGCGATGGGCAGCCGCCTCGCAAACCGGGCGTACCGCGAAATCCGCACACAGATCCTGGAGGGCAGGTCAGCGCCCGGCAGCGTGCTCACCGAAGGGGTGCTGGCCGCCTCGCTTGGCACGCCCAAGACGTCGGTGCGGCTGGCCCTGCGCGCGCTTGCCCATGAGGAGACTGCTAAAGGTCGGCCCGCACCACCGGATGGTGGTGCGGGGCTTCTCGGCCGAGCACCGGCGCGAGGTCCTCGAGGTCCGCGAGGCGCTCGAGCGCATCGCGGTCATGCATGCGTGCGCCAGCATGCCGGTCGAGGCGATGGATGAGCTCCACACCCTGCTGCGGCGCCGGAAGCGGGCGGTCGAGGCCGAGGACGAGGCGGCCTTCATCGAGCTCGATGAGCTCTTCCACCTGCGGATCGCGGCGGGCACCGGCCTGCGGGTGGTGCCACGCATCCTCACCCAGCTGCGGGGCTTCGTGGGCGTGATGCGGGTGGGTACGGTGCGGGCCCGCGGCCACCTCGCCACGGTCCTGGCCGAGCACCGGCGTCTTCTGGCAGCCATCGAGGCGCGCGATGTCCCGTACGCGCTCCGGGCCCTGGAGGACCATCTGCACACGGCGAACTATCCGCTGGCCGCGGATGGCGGCGGGGCTGCGTCTTTGCCTTCGCAAGCCCATGGCGGCGGCTCCGGCGCGTAACCGCGGAGGTGCTTGCTGTTGTCGTCGACCGAGGCGGTCATCCGGCGCGCGATCCTGGCGGCAACCCAGAATAAGGGTGTGTCGACCTTTGTGCGCCGCCACGGGATGCGCATGGGCGCGGCGCGGTTTGTGGCCGGCGAGGACATCGACGCGTGCATGGCCACGCTGCGCCGCCTGGACGATCAGGGCCTGCACACGAACACGACGCTGCTCGGCGAGGGCGTGAGCGATCAAGCGGCGGCGCGCCGGGTCGTTGCGGCCTACCGGGAGATCCTCGACCGCATCGCCCGCGAGGGCCTCCGCACCAACGTCGCCCTGAAGCTGACGCACCTGGGCCTGGCGCTCGGGGAGGACGTGGCCCACGCCAACGTGGCCGAGCTCGTGGCCCACGCGGCCGGGCTGCACAACTTCATCCGCATCGACATGGAGAACTACCCCGTGCTGGAGGCGACGCTGCGGATCTACCGGCGCCTGCGGGCCGACGGCCACGACAACGTGGGCACGGTGCTGCAGGCCTACCTCCACCGCACGGCCCGGGACCTGGAGGACCTGCTGCCGCTTGCGCCCAACCTGCGCATCGTCAAGGGCGCCTACCTGGAGCCGCCCGCCGTGGCCTTTCCGAAGAAGCCGGACGTGGACGCGAACTACGTCAAGCTCGCCGAGACGGCCGTGCTGCGGGCCGGCCACACGTGCATCGCCACCCACGACGAGCGGATCATCGAGCACATGATCGCCTTCACCGACGCCAACGGCGTCGGGCGCGACCGCTTCGAGTTCCAGATGCTCTACGGCGTGCGGCCGCAGCTGCAGCTCAACCTGCTGCGGCGCGGCTACAAGGTGTTGGTCGCCACGCCCTTCGGGCCGGAGTGGTACTTCTTCTTCATGCGCCGCCTGGCCGAGCGACCCGCCAACCTGTTCTTCGTGGCCCGCAACTGGTTTCGCGGCTGAGCCCCCCAGCGGTCCGCGCACCCCCCGGCCCCGCACGCATTGCCGCGGAAACCGCGCGGCCGGCAGGTCGATTCCCATCGGGACGCGAAGGGGTTCGGATGGAGGTCGAGCCCGCCATCGCCACCGAGACCGCCGCCGTCGCCGCCCAGAGCGCCCAGAGCCTCGCCGCCGGCACCCTCACGGAGGCCGACCGCCGCTCGCGCCTGGCCATCCTCACGACGGCCCACATGATGACGCACATGCGCGGCGCCGTCCTGCCGCTGATCTACCCGCTGCTCATGCCGGTGATGGGCTTCGGCTTCGTGCAGCTCGGCGCCATGCTGTCCTTCACCCGCGTCGTCGGCGGCCTGATGCAGGGCATCTGGGGCACGGTCGCGCGCCGGATCCCCGCCCAGCGCCTGATCGCCGGCGAGCAGGTGGGGGTGGCCATGGGCATCGGCCTCGCCGCCGCCAGCCACAGCTACGGCGAGCTGACGGCGGCCGTGACCTTCGGCCAGGTCGCCCAGAGCCCGCACCACCCCCTGGCCAGCGCCATGCTGAGCCGGTGGTTCGGCAAGGAGCGGGGCCACGCCCTGGCCGTGCACTTCTCCGGTGCCAACATCGCCACCGTGCTCAGCCCCCTGCTCGCGACGTTCCTTATCGCCCGCTGGGGCTGGCGCGACGCGCTCTACGTGTTCTCGCTGCCGTGCCTGGCCTGCGCCGTGCTCGTGCTCTTCCGGCTGCCCGTGGAGCGTGGGCTGGGTGCCGCCGCCGCGACCGCCGCCACCCCGGGGGGCCGCCGCCGCGGCGCGCTGGCCGACACCCTGGCGCCCCTGCACGACCCCATGGTGCGCCGCCTCGTGTACACGGCCTCCATCACGGCGGGCGGCAAGGGCATGGGCGTCGTGCAGACGCTGATCCCCCTGCTGCTGGTCGACGGCCTGCACCTGGGCACGGCGATGACCGGCCTCCTGTTCACCTGCTTCACGGCGACCAGCGTCGCCGGTCCGTACCTGGCGGGGCGCATGTCCGACCGCTTCCCGCGGGCGCGCTTTCTGAGCGGCATGCTGGCCGTCTCGGCCGTCGCCGCCGCCGGCGTCATGGCGCTGCTGCACGGTCCCCTCTGGGCCCTGGCGGCCGTGCTGGTCTGCTTCGGGCTGGTCGTCTACGGCTGCAGCCCGGTGGAGCAGGCGATCCTGGGCGACCTGACGGAGGGCAGTCTCTCCGAGCAGGCCTACAGCGCCTTCTACGCCATCACGTTCGCCACGAGCGCGATCTGGCCGCTGGCCCTGACGGCGGTGCTGGCGCGCTGGGGGTTTGAGGCCACGTTCGCCGTGATCGGGCTTACCTACATCGCCGGGACGATCCTCTACGGGCGCGGCGATTGGTCGGCGCCCGAAGCGCGTGCGTGAGGCGCGGCGCGCAGGCGCCGCGCCACCAATATCGCTGCCGTAGAATCGGGGTGGGGAGGGGCAGGGATGGCGACGCGCACCCTGCGGCGGTTCACCGTCGGTGAGTACGAGCGGATGGTGGATGTCGGCATCCTCACCGAGGAGGACCGCGTCGAGCTCGTCGGGGGGGAGATCGTCGACATCAGCCCCATCGGCAGC
>JAJYVM010000417.1 GCA_021792015.1 Bacillota bacterium
ATCATCAACAACCTCCTGAAGGGCTTCGGCGTCGCGCTGCAGGACGTCATCCCGAACGGCATCTTCGGCTACGTCAGCCAGAACCCGTTCACCTACGACCCCGCCAAGGCCAAGCAGCTGCTGGCCGAGGCCGGCTACCCGAACGGCTTCAGCGCCACCCTGACGATCCCGCAGGGCATCGTGTCCGCCGGCGTGAACGGCTCCGACATCGGCGACGCCCTCAAATCGGAGATGGCCGCGTCCGGCATCCACATCAGCCTGCAGCAGCTCGCCTCCTCCGAGCTGTTCTCCGAGTACCGCGCCCACAAGCTGCAGATGGTCCTGGCCACCTGGGGCATGGACTACCCCGACCCCCAGGACTTCGCCGCCCCGTTCGGCGACTACACGCAGAAGTCGCTGATCTGGCGCCTGCAGGACAACGACAAGACCATGGCCGCCCTGGTCGAGAAGGCGGCCACCATGCAGAACACGCCGACCCGCGCCGCGCTCTACCAGCAACTCTTCCAGATGGAGAACAGCACGGGACCCTTCGCGCTGATCTACCAGCCCGACCAGGTCCTCGCGTACTCGGCCAAGCTCGGCAACTTCAACTGGGATCCCGCGAACGGGACGGACTACTGGGCGATCACCAAGGGCCAGTGAGCCATGTGGGTGGGGCGGGCCGTACGGCCCGCCCCGTCACGAACGCCGGCAGGGAAGATGACGGCGCGGTAGCCACAACACGCCCCAAACCGGGCGGGAAAGCGGGGGCCGCCGCTTGAGCATCGGCCGCTACGCGCTGCGGCGCATCGCGCTCATGATCTTCGTCCTCTTCGGCGTGACCGTGATCACCTTCGCCGTCACGCATGTGGTGCCCGTCGACCCAGTGCTGGCGCTCGTCGGCGACCACGCGCCCGAGAGCCTCGTGCGGCAGGTCCGCAAGCAGTTCGGGCTGGACAAGCCCCTGCCCGTGCAGTACGTGGTCTACGTCGAGAACGTCCTGCACGGCAACCTGGGCATCTCCATCGCCGACCAGCAGCCGGTCAGCAAGGACCTGGCCCAGTACCTGCCGGCGACCATCGAGCTGGCGACGGCCGCCATCGTCGTGGCCATCGTCGTCGGCCTGCCGGCCGGGATCCTCTCGGCCCTGTACCGAAACCGCTGGCTCGACCAGATCGTGCGCGTCGTGTCGCTCGCGGGCGTCTCCCTGCCCGTCTTCTTCACGGCCCTCGTCTTCCTGGCCCTCTTCTACGTCAAGCTGCGCTGGCTGCCGGGGCCGGGCCAGCTCGGCACCTACACGCCGGCGCCGCCGCGCATCACCGGCATGGTGGTGGTCGACGCCCTCTTTTCGGGCGACTGGGCGGCGCTGGTGGACGGGTTGCGGCACCTGTTCCTGCCGGCCGTGGTGCTGGGCTGGAGCACGGCCGCCATCATCGCGCGGATGACGCGCGGGAGCCTTCTGGAGGTGCTCGGCGCCGATTACGTGCGCACGGCGCGCGCCAAGGGGCTGCACGAGCGGCGGGTCGTCATGCGGCACGCGGTGCGCAACGCCCTGATCCCGACGGTCACGGTCATCGGCCTCGCGTACGGCGGCCTGCTGCAGGGCGCGGTGCTGACCGAGACGATCTTCTCGTGGCCGGGCATCGGGCGCTACGCCACCATCTCGGCCATCAACGTGGACGTGCCGGCCGTGATGGGGGTCACCCTGGTGGCGGCCCTGATCTACTCCCTGGTCAACCTGATCGTCGACCTCCTCTACGCCTACCTGGACCCGCGGATCCGCTTCTCGTAAGGGGGCCTGCGCGCCTTGGCGATCGGACGCTTGCCGCGGGTCCCGGAGGCCGCGGATGACGCCGAACTCGAGCGCCGGGCCGCCAAGTCCTTCTGGCGCGGCCTGCGCCAGAATCCGCTCGGCATCGTCGGCCTGGCGATCGTGGTCTTCTACGCCCTGGTGGCCATCCTGGCGCCCATCCTGGCCCCCTACAACCCGACCCTGGTCCAGCTCAGCCAGCGGCTGCTGCCGCCGAGCCGCGCCCACCTCTTCGGCACCGACGGGGTCGGTCTGGACGTCTTCAGCCGCGTGATCTGGGGCGCGCGCATCGACCTCACCTCGGCCGTGCTCGTGGTGGTCGTGGCCGGGTCGGTCGGGACGGCCGTGGGCATGGCCGCCGGCTGGTTCGGCGGGTGGTGGGAGGAGGTGCTCATGCGGATCACCGACATCTTCCTGGCCTTTCCCGGCCTGATCCTGGCCATGGCGATCTCGGCCGTGCTGAAGCCTGACCTCAACAACGCCCTCCTCGCCATCTCCGTGACCTGGTGGCCGACCTACGCCCGCCTCGGGCGCGGGCAGACCCTGTCGCTGCGGGGGCTGGAGTTCGTGGAGGCGGCACGCTCGGAGGGCGCCAGCACGGGCAAGATCATGCGCAAGCACCTGCTGCCCAACGCCATCGCGCCGCTTCTGGTCCAGGCGACCCTGGACCTTGGGAGTGTGATCCTCGTCGCGGCGGGGCTCTCGTTCATCGGCTTCGGCGCCCAGCCGCCGACCCCGGAGTGGGGCGTCATGGTGTCGGACGGCCAGACCTACCTCATGACCCAGTGGTGGATCGCGACCTTCCCGGCGCTGGCCATGTTCGTGCTCGTCATCGGCTTCAACCTCGTGGGCGACACCCTGCGCGACCTCCTCGACCCGCGGCTGCGCCGGTGAAGGCCGCGGGCCTGCTGCCTGCGGCGCTGGGCCGGTCCTGAGCCACTGTCCCGAAGCGATGGGCAGGGACGCGCGCCGGTCGGCACTGGGCCACGTCGAGCATCCCCCGACCGCCGGCCACGGGAGGAACCCGTCGCGAAAAGCGCGAACCGCGTACCGGGTTCCAACGCCGCCGGGGACCCGTGCCGCGGACCCCGTACTGCTTGCCCTCGTTTTCGTGGCGCTCGCCGGGCGGCCGGGTCTCCAGGTGCGCCTCGGCCGAGCGGTCATCGCCCCAGCCGGCTATCTTCATTGACCCGTGCCTCGAGCCGACCCCGGCGCCGGAGACACCACAGGGAGGTCACCTGATGAAGATGGCGCGGAAGGACCTGCGCCGGTGGCGCGCCGGCCTCACTGGCATGGCGTACCTGCTGGTGCTGTACGGGTTGCCGGGGTTCGTGGCGCCGGTGCCCGCGCTGGCGCAGTCCAGCGCGCAGCCGATCACCGACTGCGGCAGCGAGTACGGGGCGGCGGGAACCGCCAGCAACCCGGCGCCGGGGACGTTGGGGGATGCCGTCCAGAGCGGCGGGGCGTGGACCTTCGCGTGCGGCGGCACCATCCCCGTCACCTCGGCGCTCGATGTGCCGGCCGGAGAGAGCCTCACCCTGCTCGGCGGGGTTGAGGCCGTGACCCTGAGCGGCGGCGGCGCCTCTCGCCTCTTCACGGTCGAGGGCGCCCTGACGCTCGACGGGCTGACGCTGGCGGACGGCCAAGCGCCCGCCGGGCAGGTGGGCAGCCCAGGCGGCGACGGCGGTGCCGTCTACGTCGGCAGCGGCGGCGCCCTGACGGTCGAGGACTCGACCTTCAGCGCCAACACCGCAGGTAACGGCGGCAATGGTGCCTCCGGCGCCGCAGGGTTCAACGGCGGGCTCCCGGGTCAGCCGGGCGGCGACGGAAGCACCGGCGGCCTGGGTGGAAGCGGCGGTAGC
>JAJYVM010000418.1 GCA_021792015.1 Bacillota bacterium
CTCCTCCGCCGCCGGTGGCCGCCGGGCGGCCGCAGCGAGCCATGTCGCCAACTCCGGCCGTGCCTCCGGCGACCGCAGCCCGCCCCACGCCGTCGCCTCCCACTGCCCGCCCAGCTCGGTCCGCAGCCAGAGAGCCAGCGTCGCCGCCGCGCGGTCGCCGGCGAACGCGTGCCACTCCGTGACGTCCGGCGCCACGGCCACGGGCCGCTCGACCCGGCTCAGCCCCAGCCGCGCGTACCCCTCCCGCAGCTCGGCGATGAGGCGCGCGCCACCCACATCGACGTACGGATAGGCCTCGCCCGCGCACAGCACCTCGGCCATGGCCTCCCGCACCCGCCCATGCACCCGCGAGGGCGAGGGCACGAACACGGGCGGCTGCGCGGACCCGCCCTCCCGCACCTCGAACCGCCGCCGCTCCGGCCAGCGCGCCACGATCGTCCAGAGCCGGCCGGCGAGGATGATCGAGGTCCCCGGCCGATAGAGGGGCAGGGGCGGCAGCTGGCCCAGCAGCCGCGGCCCCACCGCCACCTCCCATGCCTCCGTGTCGTCGAAGACAGCCACGAAGCCGCGCCTGCGGACGATGCGTTCGCCGGCGGCGCCCGCGATCAGCCCGCCGGGCGCGTGGGCCAGATGGCCGGCGGCCAGCATGTGTTCGACCAGCCCCTCCGCCGCGCCCGCCACATCCTCGGGCGCAAGCCCCCGTTCGACAGCGGTGGACAGCAGTTGGTGCCAGGCGATGTCATGGCGCGCCCCCGTGGGCTCGGGCGGCTCCAGCCAGCCTCGGCGCAGCAGCTCCACGACCGCGACCGCCTGCACCAGGCCCGCCGCGCCGCTGGCGTAAAGCTGGCCCGTGCGCGCCCGCCCCGGCCGCCGCCCGCTGCGCCCGAGCCGCTGGCGCAGGCCCGTGACGGATGCGGTGCAATCGACCTCCACGACCAGGTCGCAGTCGCCGACGTCGACGCCAAGCTCCATGGTGCTGGTGCAGACGATGGACCGCGCCGCAGCGCCCGCCTCCCGCAGCGCTGCCTCCGCCCGCCCCCGCTCGTGCGCATGGAGCGAACCGTGGTGAGCCAGGTAGGCGTCGGGTGTGCCGGCCAGCTGCCCGAGGCGGAAGGTGAGCCCCTCGACCCGGGCCCGGCTGCCGCAGAAGATCAGGGCCTTGCGCCCGGCTGTGACCCTCCGCAGATCCTCCGCCAGGCCGCCGTCGTCCACGTAGCGCAGGTTCAGGCGCGTGCTCACCGGCGGCCCGCCACCCGCGCAGACGGCGACCGGCTGCCCGAGAAAGGCGACCGCCGCCGCCGGGTCGCCGAACGTCGCCGAGAGCCCGATCCGCCGCACCGGTCCGGCCGTGTAGCGTGTAAGCCGGTCGAGGAGCGAGCGGAGCTGAAGCCCGCGACCGGTGCCCAGGAAGGCGTGCAGCTCGTCGACCAGGATGAAGCGCAGCCCGCCGAAGAGGTGGGGGAGATGCGCCGCGCGATGCAGGAGAAGCGATTCCAGGGACTCCGGCGTGGTCAGGAGGATGCCTGCTGGCGTTTGTTGCGCGCGCAACTTGCGCGCGCGCGAGACGTCGGCGTGCCACGTATGGACCTGGGCGCCGATGGGCCGGGCATAGGCGTCAAGGCGCGCCTGCTGGTCGTTCAGCAGCGCCCGCAGGGGCGCGATCCCCAGCGCGAAGAAGCCGGGCGCCGCCCCCGCCTCCTCCAGGAACGAGAGGACGGGCAGGTAGGCCGCCTCCGTCTTGCCGGAGGCCGTGTCGCCGGCGATCAGCACGTTGCCGCCTCCGCCGCGGATCGCCCGGAAGGCCGCCTCCTGCACGGGCCAGAGGCCGTTCCAGCGCAGACCGTGCAGCACGGCCTGCATCCCGGGGCTGAGCAGTTCCCAGGCAGCCGTCATGAGATGGTGACGAAGCGCTCGTTGTCGCCCTCCGCCAGGGGGGTGGCGGCCGCTGCACGCTGCAGCAGGTCCGTGACGTCGAGGTCCGCGTGTTGCTGCACCAGGTTGCAGAGGTGAAGAAAGCCGCGGACGGCCTCGCGGGCCGTCAGGTGGCGGCTGGCCCCCGGCCGCGCCAGCAGCGCCTTCAGGAACGCCGCCGCATGCTCGGCCCCAAGTCGGCTGGCGCCGTAGTAGGCGCGGTGCACGGCCATGACCTTCTGGAGCAGGGCCAGCAGCTCGCTCGGGTCAAGCGGCTGCACCTGCAGGACGGGCTGGGCCAGATCGCGGTGCGCGGCGTCGGCCAGCTCGTTCGGCGCCAGGCGGCTCTTCAGGGCCGGATCGGCGACCAGCCCCCGGTAGGGGTCGCTCAGCATCTCGGGTGGACCAGCCAGGTAGACGGCCAGATGCGGCGCATCGCCCTGCAGCGTGGCGTTCAGCAGCCGCAGCACGACCTCGTAGTTGCTCGCCCGCGCCTGGGGCTGCGCCAGCCGGTAGAGGTGGACGGCCTCATCCAGGACCACGACCAGGCCCGCATACCCAGCCTGGTGCGCCAGTCGGGCGAGAAGGCGCAGCCGGTCGTACCAGTCGGTGTCCGTGGCGCCGAGACCCGGGACGCCGAGTGCGGCCCGCGCCTCCGCGGCGGAGCGCATCTCCCCCCGCAGCCAGCGGACGGAGGCCGCGGCCCGCTCGTCCTCGCCGGCCAGCGCCGCCTCGAAGTAGATGCGGAGGACCGCCGCGAAGGCCGGCCCGCCCGCGGCCTGGGAGAGCGCGCCGAGATGGCGGGCAAGCTCCCGGTTCACGGCCGCCGCCAGGGCGGGGGTCCGGCCGGACGGAGCGGTGGGGAGGCTTCCGACCGCGCGATCGCGCACGGCCTCGGCCCAGCGGTCGAGCAGCGCGGGCAGGGCTCCGCCCTCGGGCCGGGCGGTTGAGCTGAGCCGCGCCAGCAGCTCGCGGTAGGTGGCCAGCCCCTTGCCCTCGCCCGTCAGCCGCAGCCCGGGGCCAAGGTCGGCGTCCGCCACCAGAAAGTTCTGGGCCAGCGCCGCCTGGCGGGCGAGGGCGAGCAGGAAGGTCTTGCCCGCGCCGTACGCGCCGAGGACGAGCTTGAAGGCACCGGCGCCCGAGGCGACGGCCTCCAGCTCGCGCAGGAGCTGGCGCACCTCCGGAACGCGCCCGACGGCCAGGTGCTGCAGCCCGACCCGCGGCACGACCCCGGCCTGCAGGCTCTGCAGGATGGCCTGCGCCTCCCGGGCGTCGGGCTCAGCCGTTGTGATCGCCCCCCAGATGCACGTGCCCGTCCTCGTCGCAGGCGCCGATCTCGTCCATGACGGAGGCGGGCAGGCGCCCGTGCGCCCGCACGAAGACGCTGAACTCTGACCGGGTGCGCGGGCGCTCGGCGAGGAAGGCCGTCGCCGCGGCCGCGACCGGGGAGAGGGTCCGGCGTCCGGCGGCTCGCGCCGTCACGGCCGCCAGCATGTCCGCAGCGCTCGCCGAGGCGGGGGCCTTCTGCGGAGTTGCGGCGTCAGGGCTGGCCGGCACCGCCAACGTCACGTGCGCGGGGGCTGCGGCGGGCGCTTGTGCCTCAGGCTCACGCGGGTCCGGCGCCCGGCCGGCGGTCCAGTCCGCCGCCAGAGCCTCGGCCTCGCGCAGGTGGTGCGCCGCCGCCTCGGAGTCCGGTGCCGCGGCTGTCGCCAGGGGGTCTGCCATGGCCAGGAAGGA
>JAJYVM010000419.1 GCA_021792015.1 Bacillota bacterium
AAGGCCCTGGATGCGGCCGAGGATCCCCGCGAGACGCTTGAGCTGAGTTATCAGAAGCAACTCGAGCTGCTGCAGCAGGTGCGCCGGAGCCTCGCGGACGTCGTCGCCGGCAAGAAGCGCCTGGAGCTGCAGGGTGTGCGTCTGAAGGAGAACATGGCGACGCTCGACGACCAGGCCAAGCAGGCCCTGCAGATCAACCGCGAGGATCTGGCCCGGGCCGCCGTCGAGCGCAAGACGGCCCTGCAGGCCCAGCTCGATGCCCTGCAGCCGCAGATCGACGGCCTGGCGGCCGAGCAGCAGAAGATGGAGTCCGCCGAGCAGCGTCTGTCCGCCAAGGTCGATGCCTTCCGGACCCAGAAGGAGGTCATCAAGGCGCAGTACTCCTCGGCGGAGGCGCAGGTGAAAATCGGCCAGGCCGCCACGGGGCTCAGCGAGGAGATGACCGACGTCGGCCTCGCCGTCCAGCGGGCCCAGGACAAGACGGAGTCGATGAAGGCCCGCGCGGCGGCGATCGACGAGCTCACCTCCGACGGCGCCCTGCCGGACTTCACCAAGACCAACGACCCGATCGGCGATGAGCTGCGCAAGGCGAAGAGCTCGGTCGATGTGGACGCGGAGCTGGCGCGCCTCAAGGCCGAGGTGGGGAACAAGCAGGGAGGGACGGGCGCATGATCGTGCGGATCCTCAGCGAGGGCCAGTACGACCTGGGCGCGGAGGCACTGAGCCGGCTGAAATCGCTGGACGAGGACATGTTCGCCAGCATCGCCGCCAACGACGAGCCCCGTTACGCGGCGAGCTTCCACGCCGCGCTGAGCCTGGTGCGCGAGCAGGGCAGGGCCCTGCCCCACGACCAGCTGGTCGAGTCCGATCTGATCCTGCCGAGCTCGGACACGACCCTGGAAGAGGCCCGGCGCCTGTTCACCGAGCAGGTGAAGTAGGCTTGGTGCCGCCGGGGGAAGCCCCCGGCGGCTGCCTTCCCTTCCTCGAGACGACCTTCCTCGACGACGTCGGCGTCATGCACGACCATGCGCAGCGGGCCCGCAAGCGGCCGCGGTTGGGTAGGCGTCTTCCGCGCGCGCTCCGGCCGGGTGGCGCCGAAGGCGCCTGGGCCGCTGACGCGGCTGTCGTGCGGGGCGCTTGACCTTGACGCGCTCGTCGCCACGTTTCCGCACGCCCACGGGTTGGCATGTGTCTGGAGGTTGGTGTGGCGGGCGGCCCTTCCCAGGGCGGTGCCGGCGCGCTCGCTCGTGGAACTGGCGGAGACCCTCGCCGGCATGGGCGTGCGCCCGTGCCCTTGGCATCTCGGACGGCCGCACGTTTTGCTGACCGCATCTTCGCGCGGCCGAGCCTCCCTCGTGGTCGCTTCCAGCGCCAGCGCATGGGCGAGGGCCGCCGGGGCGAGGGCGACTCGCGTGGGCGCCGGGGCCGGGCGGGGGCTGCCGGTGCGGGTGCGGCCCCGCGGGCCTACACGGGGCAATCCCAGAGCGGGTACCAGCGCGCGGTGTCCTTCTCCATGGACAGCTCGCCGCTCAGGGCGGAGGAGGTCTCGAACTCCAGCTTCAGGTCGCGCTGGCGGCCGGAGCGCGGCGCGAACGGGTAGAAGTCGCCCCGCTTGTAGTTGTAGATGAGGTAGACCGGACCGCCGCCCGCGGCCTTGAAGGCAAACACGGCGGCCAGCAGGTGCTCGCCGAACCCCTGCTCCTGCAGGGTGCTGGCCGCCAGGTGGACCAGGTTGACCAGGTCCTCCAGCTGCGGGTCGCTGAACACGATCCACCGGTAGCCGAACTCGTCATCGGAGATGGCGAGGTCGGCCTTCATGTCCTTGGCGGCCAGGCGCACGAGGTCGCCGAGCTCCTTGTCCGTCAGGCGAAAGCCGCCGCCCTCGACAGGCTTCAGGCAGAGGCCGCCCCGGCCCGACGGCTGCAGGCCGAGGTCGTCGTTCAGCGTGGCGGATGCGCCGACCAGCCCGAAGACACGGTCCAGGTCCGGCGCCTTCAGCTTGTTGCGCCCCAGGAGGGCGTCCCAGAAGCTCACGCCCCGATCACGCCTTGATCATCTGCGCCTCGAGCTTGCGCAGGTAGGCGAGCCGGTGCTCGAGCGTCGGGTGGGTGGCAAAGAGCTCCGACCATGACCGCTGGGCCACGGCAGGTATGATGAACAGGGCATTCAGGGCCTCCGCCTGGCGCAGGTCGCGCTGCGGCACGCGCTGCATGACGTTGCTGATCTTGATCAGCGCCGAGGCCAGGTGGCTCGGCGCGCCCGTCAGCTCGGCCGAGCCGCGGTCGGCGGCATACTCGCGGTAGCGCGAGAGGGCGTTGATCAGGAAGAACGAGATGATCCAGACGGCGATCGAGACGACCAGGACGATCAGGAAACCGGCGCCGCTGTTGTTGTTTCGGCCGCGGCCGCCGCCGCCGTAGCCCCCGCCGAAGCCGCCGCCGAACCCGCCGAACATGCCCATGAACATGGCGTTGCGCGTGATGAAGCCGGCGATGGTGGCAAAGAACGAGGCGATCGTCATCACCGTCATGTCGCGGTGGTAGACGTGCGTGATCTCGTGGGCCAGGACCGCCTCCAGCTCCTGCGGCTCCAGCCGCTGCAGCAGGCCCTGCGTGACGGCGACCACGGCGTGGCTCGGGTTGCGGCCCGTGGCGAAGGCGTTGGGCACCGGCGAGGGCGAGACGGCCACCTGCGGCTTGGGCAGGTCGGCCATCTGCGCCAGGCGGCCCACGATGTCATGCAGCCGCGGCTCCTGCGCCTCGGTGACGATCCGCGCCCCCGTCGAGGCCAGCACGAGCTTGTCGGAGTAGAAGTACTGGACCACCAGCAGGCCGCCGATGATGATGACGGCGAAGTCGAAGCTCGTGTAGTTGAACAGGACGTCGGCAAAGACGATGTAGAGCGCGGCCAGCAGGAGCATGCTGAAAACCATGCGCGCCCGCAGCTGCCAGTCAGCGCTGATGCGCCGGCGCATTCGGACCCACCCTCCAGTGCTGCCCCATTCTACTCCCGCCCGGTGGCACCCACAATTTGACCGGCGGCGCAGGCCGCTGATATCATGCTTCGCGGGGCGAAGGGCATGGCATACCAGGGTCTGCAGGTCATCGACTTCCACGTCCACTTCCCGGGCGGCATCCCCGGCGGTGGCGGCGGCCGCCGCGCCGAGCGCCATCCCGCGCTGGTCGCCTACGACCGCGAGCGCGCCGAGCGCATGCGCAAGGAGTGGGACACCCCGTTGCCCGAGCCGGCCGGGACCCGCGAGGAGGCGGGCGACCGCTGGGCGGGCGAGGTGGACAGGTACGGGTTGTCACGCGTGCTCTTCGTCACGGGCGGCGGCAACGACGCCTTGGCCGAGACCGTCGCGCGCCACCCCGGCAAGTTCTTCGGCCTCGCCCACAACCGGCCGGAGGACCCGGACTCCGCCGAGCAACTGCGCCACGGCATCGAGGATCTGGGCCTGAAGGGGTACAAGCTGCTGGCTCCCACGATCGGACGGCCCCTGGACGACCCGCACTTCCGCCCGCTCTGGCAGTTGCTGGCTGATCGGAAGCTCCCCGTGCTCATCCACTTCGGGGTCCTCGGTCACGCCGGCGGCACCGTCTACCACCCGCTGATGAGCCCGCTGACGCTCGCCCCGGTC
>JAJYVM010000420.1 GCA_021792015.1 Bacillota bacterium
CGTCCCGGGCTGCGATCTGGTCTGCTTCGCCGAAGTGGTGACGCGCGATCCGTTCCTGCTGCTCGGGCGGGCGCCCCGTCCGGACTCCCCGCTCGCCGCGCTGCGCCACGCCCGGCTCGGCAGCGTCGCCGAGGTCCCCACGCCCTGGCTCTGCCTGCAGGAAGACCTGCGCCGCGCCGGCATCGACCCGGCGTCGGTGAGCCGGGTCGCGGACCGGTCGATGGCCGAGAACTGCGCCGCGCTGCGGGCCGGCGCGCTCGATGTGGTGCAGCTGTTCGAACCCTATGCCACCGAACTGCTCGCCGAGGGCGCCGCGCATCTGTGGTACGCCGCCGCCGATCGCGGGCCGACGTCGTACACCACGCTCTATGCCAGCCGCGCGGTGCTGGCGGCGCGGCGGGAGGAGCTGCGCGGGATGGTGCGCGCGATCGCCGCGACCCAGCGCTGGATCGCCGGCGCGAGCGGGGCGGAGATCGCGGCCACCGTCGCCGGCTATTTCCCCGCCGTGCCGGCGCCGGTCCTGGCCGCGGCGTATGAGCGCTACAAGGCGCTGGGCATCTGGGGGCGCGACCCGGTGCTGCCGCGCGCGGGGTACGAGCGGCTGCGCGACGGGCTGATCTCCGGCGGGCTGATCCCGGCCGGGGTGGCGTTCGAGCAGGCGGTGGACAACAGCCTGGCGCTGGAGGTGCTGCGGGAAGGCTAAACAGAAACCGCTTGCTCCTGTGGTGGCCCCAAGGTGCAGGTGAACCCCAGCCGCTCGATCTGCCTTGCGAGCCGCCCGGCCTGCGTCTCGGGCGTGGTCCGGTTGAAGTGCTGTGCTCCGAGGTCCTGGTAGCACGTGCCGTCGCGCAGCATGTGGTAGGCGGCGGTCAGGATTGAGGCGGCGACGGCGCAGATGGCCTTTTTGGGTCCGCGCCGGTGGCGCAGCCGCTGAAACTGCGCCTGGAGGTAGCTGGCCTTCTTCCGGGTTGCCGCCCAAGCGCATTGCACCAGGGTTGTTTTCAGCCAAGGTGCGCCCTTGCGCAGGCGGTTGGAGCGTCGCTTGCCGGCGCTCTCGTCGTTGCGCGGGCACAGCCCGGCCCAGGAGATCAGGTGCCCGGCGGTGGGGAAGCGCGTCATGTCGGTGCCGATCTCGGAGACGATCACCTGAGCGGTGAGGTCACTGACGCCTGGGATGGTCCGCAGCAACCGTACCGCGGTCCGGAAAGGGGCGAGGTCGCGCTCCACCTCCGCGTCGATCTCGGCCATCGCCGCGGCCAGGGCATCGATCTGGCGCAGATGCAGCCGTAGCAGGAAGCGATGTCGCAGGGTCACCCGCCCCTGCAACGCCGCACGCAGCTTGTCCGCCGGCGCCTTCACGCCGCGTTGGACCAAGCCGAGCAGCCGGTCCGGATCGGTCTCGCCGTCGATCAGCGCCTGCACGATGGCACGACCGCTGACGCCCGTGACCTGGCTCAGCACCGAGGCGAGCTTGAGGTTGGCGTCCTCCAGCGTCTTCTGCAGCCGCTGGATGTGGCTGGCCTGCTCGCGCACCAGTTGCTTGCGGGTGCGCAACAGCGCCCGCATCTCCTGGGTCGCCGCTTCCGGCACGAAGCTGGGGCGGATCAGGCCGTGTGCCAACAGATCCGCCAGCCACAGCGCATCGGCGACATCGGTCTTGCGCCCCGGCACGTTCTTCACATGCGCGGCGTTGGCCAGGATCAGCGTCACTGCGCCATCCGACAGGACGTGCCAGACCGGCTTCCAGTAGACCCCGGTCGCCTCCATCGCGACATGGGTGCAGCCCGCCTCGGCAAGCCACGCCGACAGCGACAGCAGGCCGGGCGTGGTGGTGTCGAAGGTGCAAACCTCGGTCCGCACCGCGCCCGCCACCGCCAGCCGTACCCCGGCGACCACCGTATCCTTGTGTACGTCCAGTCCCGCACAGCGCGAGTAGAGAACTTCCATCACCGCCTCCTGCGTTGCTGCTCCGCCAGCGCAGGACACCCCTCGATCAAAGTCTAAACAGCGCGCTCCCGGACCTTGCGGCCATGGCACAATCGTGGGTGCTTCGGGTGCCCCGGGTCCAACTGATACGCGGGCTCGCTCGCACCATGACTACGACCGACCTCTCCGCTGGCCGGGAAAAGCTACTCCCAGAGGTTTCATCCACGAAGGGTCGGCCCCGCCGGTGGCAACTGATACCAGCCGGCCTTGATGTTGACCCATAAGGCATGGGTCAACGCCGGCTGGTATCAGGTCACGTTTCGCGCGCCGCCGCCCGCCAACCCGGCGCGCATACCAACCGACGTTATGGCCGGAAAAGTCGGCCATAACGCCGGTTGCTATTAGTTCAGCAGGCTATCGGCCAGCATTCTGAAGGCCGCCAGTTTGTCATCGCGGATGTTGTCCTGTTCGCTCCTGGCGAAGCCGTGGACGAAAAAGGCCCGCGTTCCTGACCGGAACAGGATGATCGTCCCGAACCCGCCGGACTTCCCCGCGCCCCTGCGGGCAATGCGTTGCTTGATGACACCGCCGCCGAGATCGGCGTCAACCAATCCTCGCTCCGCCCGCGCGACGGCGGCGCACAGGGCTGTGTCCGTCATCAGGGTGCCGCGCGCGAACCGGGCAAATGCCTTGGTCTTGAAGATCCGCACATGGCCTCGCCGCTTCCTTCACCGCCATCCGCTGGAACAGGCCGAGCCGGCCGCGCGGGTGATGAAGAACAGATCGACGTCCGAATTCGCCCGCGCGTCCCCTCGGGTGGTCGAACCGAACAGGAAAAGATGGTCGATGCCGAGCTGCTTCGGCTTGGCCGCGGGAGTGGCGAGGCGGGCGATGGCCTGATCGCGATCCATGTGTAAATTTATAGCACAGGTTGGTCCGGCCCGCATGGGGCCAGGGCTCATCGGCTCTCGCCGAAGCGGGCGCCGGCGCGGACCGCGTCGCCCTCTCGCACATAGCAGAGGATGCGGCGCGCGATCAGGCCGGCGATCTGCACCACCGCGATTTCCCGCCCGTCGGGCAGGCGGATGGCCAGGGCGTTGCGTTCGTTGTCGGCGGAGGCCTTGTCGAGGTTGGCGGAGACGAAGGCGCCGTGGCGATAGGCGATGCGGGTGACGGTGCCGTCGGCGGGGATGCGGTTCACATGGACATCCAGCACCGAGAGGAAGATGCCCACCCGCCAGCGCGGCGCGGGGCCGAGGCCGAGTTCGGGCGGCGGGGCGGCGGGGGCGAGGGAGACCACCTTGCCGTCGGCCGGGGCCAGCAGCAGGCCGGGGCGGGGTGGGGGGACGCGCTCGGGGTCGCGGAAGAAATAGAGGGCGAAGGCGAGGAAGACGAGGGCGAGCCAGGAGAGCCAGTGGGCGACCAGCAGGCCGAGCAGGAAGACGGCGGCGCCGCCGATGAGGAAGGGGCGGCCGGCCGGGTGCGGGGGGGCGAGGACGAGGCGGAGGGAGTCGAGGGCCATGGGGGGGGTTATGCGGGGCGGGTGGGGGCGGGGGCAAGGGTCGGGTGACCCGGGTCCTATCCTCTTGGCCGGACTTGGCGTGGCCATCTGTGACCGACGGGTTCTCTGCGACCGCTCCTTCCTCCGGAACCCGCGAGTCGTTGCTCGTTGAACAGCAATCCGGTATCGTGATGATCCCGATACCGGAAAT
>JAJYVM010000421.1 GCA_021792015.1 Bacillota bacterium
GTGATGCCTCCGGGCATGGCCTGGGCCGTCCCTGGCTGCGGTCGAGCGGCGGGGCCGGCTCACGCTGGTGCACCAGGCCAACGTGCTGCGATACGGGGACGGGCTGTTCCTCGAGGAGGCGGCCCAGGTGGCGGCGGGCTTCCCGGCCGTGCAGGCCGGCGATCTGCCCGTGGACGCATGCGCCCACGGGCTGCTGCTCCATCCGGAGAGCTTCGACGTGACCGCCACCACCAGCATGTTCGGCGACATCCTCTCCGACCAGATCGCCGGGATGACGGGCGGGCTGGGCCTGGCGCCAGGGCTTCCCCGGAGCCAGGCATGGCGAAGGCCATGCGTGGAGGCATTGGGCGACGCGTTCGCCGTGGCGCAGGCGGTGCACGGCTCGGCGCCCGACCTCGCGGCCGAGCGCCTGGGCAACCCCGTCGCGGAGATCCTCTCCCTGGCGCTCCTGCTGCGGTGGCTTCCGCGCCATGGGCAGCCCGGGAACGACGAGAGGGCGGCGACGTCCGTCGCCGCCGCGCAAAGGATCGAGGGCGCGATCGCCCGCGTGCTGCGCGACCCGGAGCCAGGGAGGGCGGCAGGTTTGCGTGATGCAATTCGCACCGCACCCCGGACATCGGCGGCCGGGCGGATACGGCCGCGTTCACGGAGGCGATCTGCCGGGCGGTGGCGTAGAAGACCTTAGAGCCCCAAAGGATCAGGGGAGGCGAACCTGGCGTTGGACATTCTGGATTTCGCGACCGGTCTCATCGAGGACAAGCGCCCGCAGCTGCTGGCCGCCGCCGACAAGGTATGGGAGTTCGCGGAGACCAAGTTCGAGGAGTTCAAGTCGGCCGACGTGCTGCAGGAGATCCTCGAGCACGAGGGGTTCAAGGTCCAGCGGGACCTGGCGGACATGAGCACGGCCTTTGTCGGCAGCTACGGCCAGGGCGGGCCGGTCGTGGCCATCCTCGGGGAGTACGACGCCCTGAGCGGGCTGAGCCAGCTGGCCGAGACGGCTGAACCCAAGCCCATCGTGGTCGGCGCCAACGGGCACGGCTGCGGCCACAACCTGCTGGGCGTCGGCGCGCTGGCGGCCGCCATCGCCCTGCGCCACTACATGGACGCGACGGGCCTGCAGGGCACCGTGCGCTACTACGGCTGCCCTGGTGAGGAGAACGGCTCCGGCAAGGCGTTCATGGTCCGCGCCGGCCTCTTCGACGACGTGGACTTCGCCCTGACGTGGCACCCGGGCACCCGCACGGCGGTCCGCAGCAGCAGCAGCCTCGCCAACTACTCCGTCTACTATCGGTTCACGGGCAGGAGCGCCCACGCGGCCGGCGCGCCGCACCTCGGGCGCAGCGCGCTTGACGCGGTGGAGCTGATGAGCGTCGGCGTGAACTACCTGCGCGAGCACATCATCCCGGAGGCGCGGCTGCACTACGCCATGACGAAGACGGGCGGGCGCTCGCCGAACGTGGTCCAGGCGCAGGCCGAGGTGGCTTACCTGATCCGCGCCCCGCGCACGCCGCAGGTGGAGGAGATCTACCAGCGGGTGAACGACGTGGCGCGCGGGGCGGCCCTGATGACCGGCACGAAGGTGGAGATCATTTTCGACAAGGCCTGCTCGAACCTGATCCCCAACCAGACCCTGGAACGGGTGCTGCACGAGAACGTGATCAAGCTGGGCGCGCCGACCTGGACGCCGGAGGAGCTGGAGTTCGCCCGCAAGGTTCAGGCGAGCCTGACGGACGCCGAGCTCGGCAACGACCGGCTGACGCCGGCCGAGGGCGCCGACGACAGCCCTCTGCACGCGAGCGTGCGGCCGTTCCAGGACATCCCCGGCATGGGCGGCGGCTCGACGGACGTGGGCGACGTGAGCTGGGTCACCCCGACGGCCCAGCTGCGGGCCGCCACGTGGGCCGTGGGCACCCCCGGCCACTCCTGGCAGGTCGTGACCCAGGGCACCACCACTTACGCCCACAAGGGCATGCTGCTGGCGGGCAAGGCCATCGCCGCCACGGCGGCGCAGGTCATGGCCGACCCCGAGCTGATCCAGCGCGCCAAGGCCGAGCTGGCCGAGCGCCTGGCCGGCGAGAAGTACGTGTCGCCGATCCCGTCTGAGGTGAAGCCGGCCCCGACGCGGTAGCGCCGTCCGGCGCCCCCTTGGGCTCAACCCGCCGCCGCGCCGCATAGGGATTGGTGCCGGCGCGGCCGGGGGTGGGGCGACTGTGATGAAGTTCTCGGAGCTGCGCATGCGCGACGTCATCAACATTGCCGACGGCCGGCGGCTCGGGTTGATCTGCGACCTGGAGCTGGACGTCCAGCACGGACGCGTCTGCGCGCTGATCGTGCCGGGCCCGGCGCGGTTCTTCGGGCTGTTTGGGCGCGAGCGGGACTATGTGATCGCGTGGGACGACATCGTGAAGATCGGTGAAGACGTGATCCTGGTGGACGTGCCCTCGTACGCCCGGTCCGCGTAGGGCGGGGCCTGCCTGGACGCCGGCGCTGGGCCCTCAGCGGCGGGGTGCCGGTGGGCTTTCCTGCCACCCCGGGAGGTGCCGGTCGAACTCGGCCGCGATGCCACCGTGGCACCATGGCACCAGGCGGATGCGGCGCTCGCTGCGATGGCGGGGCGGGCCGCTGGGTACCTTCCTTTGCTCCCGCCCGGGCAGCGCACAGGCGCTGCTGTCTTGTCCAGGCGGCGCGGGCCATGGTGGCTGGGGGAGGGCGGGCGATGGACGGCGGCTGGCGGCATGAGGTTGGGGGCGGCTGGCGGTACGAGGTCGCGGGCGGTGTCGGCGTGTTCCGGGCCTCCGCGCTGGAGTCGGCGGGAGTGGTCGCGTGCGTGAGCTCCCGCTGCGGCGGGGTCGGCGCCCGGCCGTTCGACTCGCTGAACCTCGGCCGCGGGGTCGACGATGCCGAGGTCGCCGTGGAGGAGAACCGGCGGCGGCTTGGGGAGGCGCTGGGGGTACCGTGGCCGCGCCTGGCGACGGTGCGCCAGGTCCACGGCACGACCGTCCACACGGTGGCGGGAGCCGGGCCCCAGGGCCTGGACGCGGATGCCCTCATCGGCCGCGGACCGGGCACGGCCCTGGCCATCCTGGTGGCCGACTGCGCGCCCGTGCTCCTGCTGGATCCCCGCACGGGCGCCTTGGGCCTTGCGCACGCCGGCTGGCGCGGCACCGTCGGCGGCATCGCCGCGCGCACCGTCGCCGCCCTGCACGATGCCTACGGCTGCCGTCCCGGCGACCTGCTGGCCGCCGTCGGTCCCGCCATCGGGCCCTGCTGCTACGAGGTGGACGAGCCGGTGCTCGCGCGCCTGCGCGCGGCCGTGCCGTGGTGGGCTGAGGTGGTTCGGCCCGGGCGGCCCGGCCACGCCTACCTGGACGTGCCGGGGGCCAACCTGCGCGTTCTGCGCGATGCCGGCCTGGATCCGGATCGCGTCGACGTGTCCGGCCTCTGCACCGCCTGCGGCCAGGACCGCCTCTTCTCCCACCGGGGCAGCGGGGGGCGCACGGGACGCATGGCGGCCGTGCTGGCCCTTGCCGGCTGAGCCGCCGAGCCACCGAGACCCTGAGACCTTGGGTTGGTGGGCGGCCGAGCGGGCGGGCGACCGCGCGGCTGAGCCACCGAGCGGCTGAG
>JAJYVM010000422.1:0-2998 GCA_021792015.1 Bacillota bacterium
GTGGAGCTCTGAAAGGAGCTCAGAGTCGAGGGGTCGGACCGGAGAGCGCAGAGCTGCGGATCTGCGGAGCTCAGAGCCGAGGGGCTCCAAGGGGCCTCGGGCCCGAGGGGTTGACCCAGGGGACCGGACCCGAGGGGACAGAGCCGGATGGCGGACCCTGAGGCAAGGGGCCGCCGGGCCGCGCGCGACCCACTTCATTGCGGAGGAGCTGGAGCGGCGTGGACGAGCTGACGCCTCGCCAGATCGTGGCCGAGCTCGACAAATACGTGGTGGGCCAAGCGGGCGCCAAGCGCTCGGTGGCGGTGGCCCTGCGCAACCGGTACCGCCGCAACCGCCTGCCGCCGGAGCTCAAGGACGAGGTCGTACCGAAGAACATCCTGATGATCGGGCCGACGGGCGTGGGCAAGACGGAGATCGCGCGCCGCATCGCCCGCATGGTCAAGGCTCCCTTCATGAAGGTGGAGGCCACCAAGTTCACGGAGGTCGGCTACGTGGGCCGGGACGTGGACTCCATGGTGCGCGACCTCGTGGAGACCTCGCTGCGCATGGTGCGGTCCGAGAAGCTCGAGGACGTGCAGGAGCGGGCGCAGGAGCTGGCTGAGGAGCGGCTGCTCGACATCCTGGCGCCCCTGCCGAAGCGCGAGCAGTCCTTCCGCAACCCCCTGGAGGCCATCTTCGGGACCATGCGCGGGGGCCCGCAGGCCGACGGCGACGACGACCAGGACATGGAGGACCGCCGGCGGACGGCGCGCGAGGCCCGCGCCCAGTACCGGCGGCGGCTGGCCACGGGGGAGATGGAGGGCGAGACGGTCGAGATCGAGGTCGACGACACCACGCCGCCCATGGTCGACGTGCTCTCCGGGGCGGGCGTGGAGGAGATGGCCATCAACTTCCAGGACGTGTTGGGCGGCATGCTGCCCAAGCGCAGGAAGAAGCGCAAGGTCACCATCGCGGAGGCGCGGCGGCTGCTGGCGCAGGAGGAGGCCGCCAAGCTGATCGACCAGGAACAGGCGACGGCCGAGGCGATCCGGCGCGCCGAGCAGTCGGGGATCATCTTCGTGGATGAGATCGACAAGATCGCCGGCCGCGACGCGACGGGCGGCGCCGACGTCTCGCGGGAGGGCGTGCAGCGCGACCTGCTGCCCATCGTCGAGGGCACCACCGTCTCCAGCCGCCATGGCCCCGTGCGCACCGACCACATGCTCTTCGTCGCCGCCGGCGCCTTCCACGTCAGCCGGCCCTCCGACCTCATCCCGGAGCTCCAGGGGCGCTTCCCCGTGCGCGTGGAGCTGCAGCCGCTCTCCCGCGCCGACCTCCGGCGCATCCTGGTGGAGCCGGAGAACGCCCTCACCAAACAGTATGCCGCCCTGCTGGAGACGGAGGGCGTCACGGTCACCTTCACCGAGGACGGCGTCGACGAGCTGGCCGCCACGGCCCAGCGGGTCAATGAGCAGACAGAGAACATCGGCGCCCGGCGCCTGCACACGATCATGGAGAAGCTGCTCGAGGACGTGTCGTTCGAGGCGCCGGAGAGCGACGAGAAGACGGTGACGGTGGACGCCGCCTATGTGAAGACCCGGCTCGCGGGCATCGCCCAGGACCGGGATCTGAGCCGGTTCATCCTGTAGCGCGGCGGCGGGCGGCCGCCACGGCCGCGGGGCCGCTCCCGGCCCCTTCCGGCCGGTGCTCGGGGCGCCATCGCGCCGGATCCGTCGGGGTGGGGGCGGTGGTCGCCGTTGCACGTGTGGGGCCGCGGCGCGGTCCCCGCACGGCGGGCCCTGGTCGGCGCCGGGGGGCCATGGAGGCGCTGGAGACCGCGGGCGGCACGCTCGCGGACAGGCGCCCTCGCCAACCCCAGCCGGTGCCTGGGATCCATCCGCCACACCTCCTTCAAACCATGATGTCGGTTATCCATATATCCACAGGGAATTTGTCGAACGAATCTTGTCGCATTTACCCAGTGATAAGCAGGAGGATCAGGGGGGACGACGAAACCTGACTTCGTCCAGAACTGAAAAGGGTTCCCAGTACCGATTTGGCAACTGAATGAGACTCTTTTCCGAACGGGCAAACCCGTCGAAAGGCGGGGACGCAAAGCCACGGGCCCTCGAGTGAGGCGAGGGTAGCCGGGTTGCCGAAGAAAAGGGGAGGCAGCGCATTAAAGCCCCCTTTTCCGAGGGATCGGAATCGGGGGCTTTTTGTCGTTCCGATGAGGGGTCTGCAATTCGGGTGCGCGGTGGAGGTGACGTGGCTTGGGCGGGCTGTTTTCGTCCCCGGGTCTGCAGTACCTGATGGCCAACGTACAGGTGCTGACCGCCCGCGAGCGGGCGATCTCGCAGAACGTGGCCAACGTGGACACCCCGGGCTATCAGGCCATCGACGTGAACTTTCCCCTGGCCATGGCGAGGGCCCTGGCCGAGCAGGCGGCCCCCGGCGGCACGGGGATCGCCAGCCCTGCGACCATGCCGGTTGTGGGCAACCCGGGTGTCATGCAGGTCGACGGCAACGGGGTGAACCTGGACAAGCAGATGGTGCAGCTGGCCAAGACCAACACGTGGTACGCGGCGTCGTCCGAGGACCTGATGCTCCAGATGAAGGTGCTGAAACTGGCCGTGACCGACGGAGGGGCGATACCATGACGATCTCCACGGGGATGAACGCGAGCGCGTCGGGGCTGCTGGCGGAGCGGCTGCGGCTCGACGTCATCGCCAACAACATCGCCAACATCGACACCACCAGCACACCGCAGGGCGGGGCGTACCGGCGCGAGGTCGTGTACTTCGCGCAGGCGCCGAACGAGCGGGGCGTGGTCGTTACAGGGATCGGGACCGATCCCTCCCCGCTGCCGCTGGTCTACGACCCCGGGAGCCCGCAGGCCAACGCTCAGGGCTTCGTGCAGATGCCCAACGTGAACATCACGTCGGAGATGGTGGACATGCTCGGTGCGGCCCGCGCGTACGAGGCCAACGTCACGGCCTTCGACGACGGCAAGCGCATG
>JAJYVM010000422.1:3008-3609 GCA_021792015.1 Bacillota bacterium
TGGCGGTCGACGCGCTGAACCTGGGGAAGGCCTAGCGGGCCATGACGATTCCCCCAGGTGGATTTCAGCCGCTGACGCTGCCCAGCCTGCAGCCTCCGGTCGCCCCGGCGGCGCCGGCCGCGCCCGGCAGCGGTACAACCGGGAACACCCAGGGCGCGGGCGCCGCCGGCGGCTTCAGCGGGGTACTGACCTCGGCGGTCAACGCCCTGAACAGCTCCCAGGTCCAGGCCGATCAGGCGGCCCAGGCCCTGGCTGGCGGCGGCGGAAACATCGCCGGCGCGATGATCGCGACCGAGAAGGCGAGCATGGAGATGCAGTTCGCGTTCGCGATCCGCAACAAGGCGCTGAGCGCCTACCAGCAGATCATGGCGATGCAGGTCTAGCGGTCCAGCGGTCCAGCGGTCCAGCGGTCCAGCGGGGTGCCTGTACCGATTCGGCGGAGTCGCGATGTGGCGGCAGCGGCCCAGCGGTCCAGCGATCCAGCGGAGTCGCGGCAGCGGCCCAGCGGTCCAGCGGCCCAGCGGTCCAGCGGAGTCGCGGCAGCGGCCCAGCGGTCCAGCGGCCCAGCGGTCCAGCGGAGTCGCGGCAGCGGCCCAGCGGT
>JAJYVM010000423.1 GCA_021792015.1 Bacillota bacterium
CTTGCCCCTTCCTGGCGCGGCTTCGGCTCAGCTTCGCCCTCGCCGCTCACGCGGCTCGGGCTCGCGTCATCCTGCCTCGCCGCTTGTCCCATCCTGGCGCGGCTTCGGCCCAGCTTCGCCCTCGCCGCTCACGCGGCTCGGGCTCGCGTCATCCTGACCCCAGCACCCCGGCCTCGCGCATGGCGGCGATCTCCGCCTCGCCGTAGCCGGCCTCGGCCAGCACGGCCGCCGTGTCCTCGCCCATGCGCGGCGCGCGCCCGCGCACGGCCGGCGGGGTGCGGCTCATCTTGACCGGCGGCCCGACGACCCGCGCATGCGTGCCGCCCGGGTAGACGACCTCCTGCACCATATCGCGGGCCAGGACGTGCGGGTCGCTGAACACCTCGGCATAGTCGTACACCGGCCCGCACGGAATGCCCGCGGCCGTGAAGCGCTCTAGCCACTCCGCCCGCGTGCCGCCCGTCGTGACCTCCTCGATCAGGGACGCCAGCTGGCGCCGGTTCTCCACCCGCCCCCGCTGGTCCTTGAAGGCCTCCATGGTCAGCAGCTCCGGCCGCCCGATCGTGTTGGCGAAGGTCGTCCACAGCCGCTGGTTGTTGGCGCCGATGGTGATGTAGCCATCCGCGCAGCGGATGGCCTGGTACGGCCCGTTCATGCGGTGGGCCGACCCCATCGGCTTCGGCACCCCGCGCCCCGAGAAGTACTCCACCGACTCCCACACCGACAGGGCGATGCCCGCCTCCAGCAGGGAGGTGTCGATGCGCTGGCCCTCGCCGGTGCGCCCGCGGTGGATCAGCGCCCCCAGGATGGCCGTGCAGCAGAAGAGCCCGGCGCCGAGGTCGGTGACTGGCGGCCCGCACTTCACGGGCGCCTGCCCCTCCTCGCCCGTGATCGACATCAGCCCAGACATGCCCTGGGCGATCAGGTCGTAGCCGCCGCGCGGCGCGTACGGCCCCGTCTGCCCGAAGCCCGAGATCGAGGCGTAGATGATGTCGGGCTTGACGGCCCGCACCTGCTCATAGCCGACGCCCAGGTGTGACATCACCCCCGGCCGGTTGTTCTCGAGCACGACATCCGCCCCGGCCGCCAGCCGCAGGAACGCATCCCTCCCGGCCGCCTGCTTCATGTCGAGGACGATCCCGCGCTTGCCGCGGTTGACGGCCAGAAAGCTGTAGCTCTCGCCCTCGATCTTGTCCGGCTGCTCGCGCACCTGGTCGCCGCGCGGCGGCTCGACCTTGATCACGTCCGCGCCCATGTCGGCCAGCAGCATCCCGCAGAAGGGTCCGGCCATGACCTGCGTCACGTCGAGGACGCGCACCCCCGCCAGGGGGCCGGGCCCCGGCCCCTTGAATCCGCTCATCTCGGCAGGACCGCCCTTCCGATGGCGAATCTCTTCTCCAACGACAACGACCTTCCGCAACGAGGTGAAGCTTTCGATGGGTGCTGAGCAGGACCTGCTCTACGAGAAGGAGGGCCAGCTCGCCTGGGTGACGGTGAACCGCCCCGGGCAGCGCAACGCCTTCACGTTCGACATGTACGACCGCCTGGCCGAGCTCTGCGAGGAGGTCGACGCCGACCCCGACGTCCGCGTCATGATCCTGCGCGGCGCCGGCGGCCGCTCGTTCGCCTCCGGCACGGACATCCGCCAGTTCCTGGACTTCAGCACCGAGGCCGACGCCCTGGGCTACGAGGAGATGATCACGGGCCGCATCGGCCGCCTCGGCCGCGTCACCAAGCCCACCATCGCCATGGTGCAGGGCTTCTGCGTCGGCGGCGGCTTCGGCCTGGCCATGGCCTGCGACCTGCGCTTCTGCACTCCGGAGAGCACTTTTGGCGCCCCGCCCGCGCGCCTGGGCAACATCTTCGCCCCCGGCAACACCGCCCGGCTGCTGCAGCAGATCGGCCCCGCCCGCACGATGGACCTGCTGTTCACCGCCCGCCAGGTGCCGGCAGACGAGGCCTACCACATGGGCCTGGTCACGGCCGTCGTCGCCGCGGACGCCATCGCGGCCAGGGTGCGCGAGGTGGCGGAGACCATCTGCGCCAACGCGCCCATCACGATCCGTGAGACCAAGAAGGTTGTGCAGCGGTTGATGGCGGAGGCCGGCCCGTCCTGGCGCGGGGAGGAGTACGTGCTGGCGTGCTACATGAGCGAGGACTTCAAAGAGGGCGTGCACGCGTTCCTGGAGAAGCGGCCGCCGCGCTGGCAGGGGCGTTAACGGAGGCTTCGTGACGGCGGCCGCCTGCGCGTCCGCCGCCGATTGCGGTTCCGGAGCGCCGCCATGGTCATTGCCGGGCCCCGCCCGGACATACGCATGGGGAGATGGCATCTCGCCGGCTCGCGCTCGCGGCCCTGGCGGCTCTCCTCCTGATCGCCGGCGGCTGCGGCGTCCAAGCGGCCGGGCGCATCCCGCCGGTGCCCGCCGCCAGCCCCCTCGCCCGCATCCGCGCGGCGGGGGTGCTGCGGGTCGCCATCCGCGAGGATGCCCCGCCCATGGGCTTCCGCCGCCCGGGGAGCCTGGTGCCCGAGGGCTTCGAGATCGACTTCGCCCGTGCCCTGGCCGCCAGCCTGCTCGGCGACCCCAACAGGGTGGCCTGGGTTCCCGCCGGTCCCGTCCGGCTCCTGGCCCTGGATGCGCATGCCGCCGACGTCGTGGTCGCGGGCGTGGCCGCGACCCCCGGCGCCGCCGGGCCCTACAGCTTTTCGCCGCCCTACTACCGATCGCCCGTGGTGCTGATCGCCCGGCGCAGCACGGCGCTCACGGGCCTGCGCAGCCTGGACGGCCGGGTCGTGGCCACCCTGCCGGAGGACGGCGGCGCGGGCGCCCTGCTGGTGGCCGCCGCCAGGGCCCAGGGCGTGACGGTCCGCCTCACGGCCGAACCCAGTGCCGAGGTGGCTGCGGCCGCCGTCCAGGGCGGCGAGGCCACGGCGATGGTGACGACGCGCGCGCTGGCGCCCGCGTGGCTCTTGGCCGATCCCCAGTTGCGCATGTGGCGGCCGGGCGTGGGCGATGTGGCCTATGTGGTCGCCATGCGCGCGGATGAGCCGGACCTGGTCCGCCAAGTCGACGCCGCCGTGCGCGACCTTGTGGGTGGGCCCACCTGGCGTGCGATGCTGCGAAAGTGGGGGCTCCCGATCCCTTCAACTTCGTAGGATACTGCCCATGAAATGAAGACCACCGTCCTGAGTGTGCTGCGCCGGGTGTACGAGCCGTTCATGGGACTGACGGCCGTGGCGCTGGCGGGCAGCGTGGCGGTCTCGTACGGCTTTACCCTCGGCCCGGTCTACGCGCGCGACCTCGACATCCTCGATTGGTTCGCGTACGGGGTCTTCGCCCTCGACTTCCTGGTGCGCCTTTACGTCAGCCACCTGCGGCGAGCCTTCCTGGAGCAGCACTGGGTCGACCTCGTCGCCCTGCTCCCCCTCGGCCTCTTCGTGCAGAGCCTGCGCTGGTACCGGGCCGTCCGCGGCTTCGTCATGCTGCGGCGCTACTCGGAGTTCTTCCACGGGGTCTTCCTCCGCCACGGCTTCGTCTACATCGTGGCCGTGACGTTCGGCCTGGTCGTCCTCGGCGCCTACGCCATCCACCGCGTCGAGCCGGGGATCG
>JAJYVM010000424.1 GCA_021792015.1 Bacillota bacterium
GAGGCCGCTGCGCGCCTGGCGGTGGCGGCGGCCGAGCGTCTGACGGCGGACGCCGACCTGCAGGCGGAGGCCGGCTTCTGCCTGGCCGCCGCCGGCGATGACACGAACGCGGCGGCGCGCTTCGCGCGTGCCCTGGCCCTCGACGTCCGCGGCGCCCTGCGCCTCGAGTGCCTGCTCGGGGCCGGCAACTGCCTGAGGCGCGAGGGACGCCTGCGCGAGGCGCTCGAGTGCCTCTCCGCCGCCCACCGGGAGTTCCCGCGCGACGGCGCCGCCCGCGCCTTCCACGCCCTCGCCCTGTGCGACCACGGCCGTAGCCGCCGGCGCGCCGCGGGCGAATTGCTGGCGCTGCTCCTGGACACGACGGCGAGCGGCCGCATCCGTCTCTACGACGACGAGCTACGGCGCGAGGCGGACCACCTGATGGAGGTCCCGCTCCACCGGCGGCGGGTGCGGCCGGCCGAAACCCACGGCGACGAACAGCGCCCGGATGTGCCGCGCACGGGGGCCGAAGCGGCCCCAGTCCGCCTCGGCCCCTGAGAACGCCGCCGCCTGTCAGGAGGCGCCGAGCTGCGTCAGGGTGCGCATCGCAAGGTAGGCCTCCTCAAAGTCGTCCGCCGGGTAGGCGACCGTGTACGGATCGACGCCGATGCTGCGCGGGCAAGCGAGGGCGCGCGCGGCCCGATCCTGCTCGGTGAACACCACCTCGACACGGTACGGGCCCTCGACCCGCAACAGGGAGAGAGCGCCGGCGTCGCGCCGCCGCACCGCCTCCTCGGCGCCGGCGCGGATCGCCGCCCGCGCCCGCTCCGGCGAAAGGCTGCGCGCGGCGGTGAGGCTCACGGCCCGCTTCACGGTCACGAACACGGCCCACGGCAGGATGGCGGCGATGTGCGCGCCGAGCACGTCGTCGCCGCTCACCATGCCCACCGGAACGCCCCAGAGCCCGAGCAGGCCCGCGTGCCAGAGCGTCTCCGAGGCGGGTCGACCGTTCAGGCGCACCTCGACAAGATGGAGCGTCATGGTGTGGGCCAGCGTCCCGGGCATGCCCGCCGCCGCGTGGTAGCCCGTGAACAGGGCGAGGTCACTGCCCTTGGCACCCTCCGCCATCGAGTAGCGCTTGGGCGAGCCGAGAAGGACGTCGGCGGCGGGGTGGATCTCCTCCGGAGAGAGGTTGCGCATGCCGTCGTGGCTGTCGTTGATCAGGATCTCGCCGACGCCCGCAGCGATGAGACCGGACACGGCCGCATTGACCTCCGCGATCATGAGGCTCTGGGCACGCGGGTAGAAGTGGTGGCCGGGCTGGGTTTCGGGCCAGCCGTTGACGCCAGCCGTCCCCTCCATATCCGCGCTGACAAACGCCTTAGCCGGCACGCGAACCCACCTTTCGGAGCGACAGTTGGCAGCGGATTTCGCCCACGGCGTCGCCCGCCACGTTGCGCACGACGGGCTGACGCAGGGACCCAAGGGCCTGGCGCTCGGGCTCGGCCAGCACCCCCAACAGGTCGAGCGTTTCCAGGGTGGCCGGCGCCGCGGCGCGCGCGCTGCCGTCGTGAACCTTGAGCGCCACGCCCAGACCGCGTTCGGGCAGAGCGAGGCACTGAACGCCCTCGGCTCCGGTCTTGGCCACCACCCGGCCGCGCAGGCTTTCCATCAGGATCGTGTCGAAGCGGCCCGGGCCGGCCACCAGTTCCGGCTCCGCCCGCATCGCCCCGGCGATGCGCCGGGCGGCGGCCGCCCGCCGATCGTCCAGCGCGCGCCCCGCGCCGAGGCGCGCAAACGCCGTCGCCATGGCCGTCACGCTCAGGCCAAAGACCGGCACGCCGCAGCCGTCGACGGCCAGGACCAGGGCCTCCTCGGGCGTGCCGGTGAGCGCCGACACCAGGGCGCGGATGCGGCGCTGCACGGGATGCTCCGGACGCCGGTAGGTGGCGACGTCGGCGCCCAGGTGTCGGCTGAAGGCGAGCATACCGGCATGCTTGCCGCTGCAGTTCGAGTGGAGCGCGGTCGGCTCCTCGCCGCGCCGGCGCATGGCGTCTGCGGTCGGCCCGTGGTACGGCCAGTGCGCTCCGCACTGGAGGTATTGCGGTCCGAGGCCGATGCGCTCGAGCATATCGGCCACGATCTGCGTGTGCAGCGGCGTGCCCGAGTGCGATGCGCACATCATGGCCAGGGCCCGCTCGTCCAGACCGTAGGCCTCGAGAACGCCGGCCTCGACCGCCGCCAGCGCCTGAAGCGGCTTGGCGGCCGAGCGCATGTAGGTGATCAGGCGGTCCGGGTCGCCGACCCGATGGACGAGTTGGCCGTCCGCATCGACCACCGCCACGGTCACGGCATGTCGGCTCTCGACGAGGCTACCGCGCACCACCTCGACGCTGCCCGGCCCCTCGCGGTCGGTCGCCGTCACGCCACGCCCGCGCGGGTCGCGAGACGGCGGCGGCTGGCGCCGACGAGCGCGGCAAACAGCTCGCGCTCCGGCGCATGGCGGGCGAAGCGATCCTCCGGGTGCCACTGCACGGCGACGGCAAACGCCCGGTCGGTCCGCTCCATGCCCTCGAGGATGCCGTCGGGGGCCCAGGCAAACGCGCTCCACCCGCTCGGCACGGCCCGGGCGGCCTGGTGGTGAAACGAGTTCACCGCGATCTCGGGTCCGCCGACCGCGCGCAAGAGGTCGCCGGTTGGCACCCCCGCCACCAGGCGCACGCTGTGCGCGTCGTCCTCACGCCGCGCACCCCTCCCCTCGTGGCGAAGGGCGCCCGGCAGGCTGCTCGCGATGTCCTGGATGAGGGGCACGCCCTCGGCCACGGCGAGGATCTGCAGACCGCGGCAGATGCCGAGCACAGGCACGTCGCGCTCAAGGCAGGCGCGCGCCAAAGCCAGGTCGAGGTCATCGCGGGCCTCGTCCACGCCGCCGACGCTCGCGTGCGCGGTCTCGCCATAGCGGGCCGGGGCGACGTCGCCGCCGCCCGTCAGCAGCACGCCTCCGACCTGGGCCAGAAGCGCGTCCAGCGCCAGTTGGTCGGCGGGCGGGCCGTACGTGATGGGCAGGCCCCCCGCCGCTCGCACGGCGCCCGTGTAGCTCGTGCGCACGTGCACGGCGCGGATCGCTCCATCGGCCACCGCGTCCATCTGACTGCCGGCCGCCACCAGGATCGGTACCAGGTCCTCCCGATCATTCTGCCCGCCCATGTCGCCCTCCCGTTCGCGCACGCTCACCTGCTTGCTGGCGACTTCGCTCAGTCCTCGCCCCTCTCCTGCGCCTCTGTCCGGTCCAGGGCGAGCGATTGCCTGAGGGCCTCGTCGACCGCCCGCATCACCGCCGCCGAGGCGTGCCCCACCCGGCGCAGCAGGCGGCGCTTGTCGATGGTGCGCAGCTGCTCGACAAGCAGCACGGACGGCGCCCTCCCTTCCCCATCCGGCAGGAGCACATGACTCCGGAGCTGCGGCCGCTTGCGCTGAGAGGTGAGCGCGCAGACCACAACGGTCGGACTCAGGCGGTTGCTGATGTCGTTCTGGATCACGAGCACCGGCCGGATGCCGGCCTGCTCCGAACCCACGGTCGGCCTGAGGTCGGCGTAGAAGATGTCGCCGCGCCGGATCCGCGCCCTC
>JAJYVM010000425.1 GCA_021792015.1 Bacillota bacterium
GCCCCACGTGCGCGGCGTGCATCTGTTCCCCATGGGCAGCGCGCGCACCGTTCGGGCGGTGGCGGAGGCCATCGCGCCGTGGCGGTCGCGGGTGGGTTCCGTTTCGGTCGGACTGCATGGAGTCCCCGGCGCTCCCCGTTTGGGAGCCAGCGGTGGCCGTGGCGCGGAGGAGGGCTGAGACGTGGCTGAGGGAGCTACGCAGGCGCTTGCGGGCGGGCGAACGATTCCGTCCTCGGAGGTGCCCTTCGAACGGGATGCTGTCCTGCGGGCCCTCGGCTACCGTCCGAACAAGACCCGGGCGTCGGAGGCGTCGCTGGCCGCGGTAGAGCAAGGAATGCGCCAGGCCGCCGGTCTCCTGCATCCGCTGGTGCTTTACGCCGACGCCGCACTGCAATGCGTGGGGCCGGATGCCATGCTGCGCGTGCCGTCCCTGGACCTCCACTGGCGGAGCCCGGCCCTCACCGCGATGCTCGCCGGGGCTGAGCGCGTCACGGTCTTCGCCGGCACGGTGGGCGCGGCGATCGGCGACGCGGCACGCGAGGCGATGCAGCGGGGGGACTATGCCCTCGGGGTGGTCCTGGATGCCTGCGGTAGCGCGGCGGCCTCCGCCCTGGCCGAGCGTGCCCGCCATGAAGCCGAGGCGTGGGCGCGCGCCCGCGGATGCCGCGTGACGGCGCCCTATAGCCCCGGGTACCGCGACTGGGACATCGCCGACCAGGAGCCGCTCCTGCGCGCGATAGAGGCCCGACGCATCGGCATCCGCACGAGCGACTCCCACTACCTGCTGCCCGAGAAGTCCTTCTGTGGCATTGTCGGCTGGATCCGCGGCCTGGCGGAAGCACCGCAGGCAAGTGGCTGCGCGATCTGTTTCCTGCCCGGGTGCAGGTACCGGCGGATGCCGCCGGTCGGGGACCCCGGAACACTGCTGCCGGCGATCCCCGGACGCGGATAGTGCCGTGCCGGGCGGCGACCGAGCCGGGCTGGCGGGTGTGCCCCTTCCGACGCTCATGGCGCCCGTGCATGCTTGTTGATGAGACGTTGCCCCGCTAAGGAGCTGATCTCCCGTGTCCGAGGCCACCGCCGGGGTTGCGGGACTGCGCGCGCCGGAGATTGGCGCGCAGCCCCGTAACCCGCTGCCCCGCGCCCTGCGGCCTGTCTGGGACGGCCACATCCTCATCGCGGACGGCGCTATGGGCACGCTCTTGCAGCAGCAGGGCCTGCCGCCCGGGGGGTGCCCCGAAGTCTGGAATCTGGAACGGCCCGAGGTGGTGCGCCGCATCCACGAGGCGTACATCGATGCCGGTGCCCGCCTGATCGAGACCAACACCTTCGGGGCCACACGTCTGAAGATGGACGCCTACGACATCGGCGACCGCGTCGCGGAGCACACCAGGGCGGCCGTGGAGATCGCCTTCGCCGCCGCGGCCGGGCGCGCCGCCGTGGCAGTGTCGATCGGGCCGTTGGGGCATCTGGTGGAGCCGCTCGGCGAGATCTCCTTCAACCGCGCCCAGGAGCTGTTCTACGAACAGACCAGTGCGGCGGCCGCGGCCGGGGCCACCCTGGCGATCATCGAGACAATGCTCGACCTGCAGGAGACGCGGGCTGCGATCTTCGCCTGCCGTGACGCGGGTCTGGACACCATCGTCCAGTTGACTTTCAACCAGGACGGCCGCGCCTTCACCGGTACTGAACCAGAGGCGGCGGTCGTGGTACTGGAGGCCCTCGGCGCGGGCGTGATCGGCGCGAACTGCTCCCTGGGCCCTGAGGGTCTGCGCGCGGTTGTGCAGCGGATGGCCAGGGTGGCGAGCGTGCCGATCAGCGTGCAGGCCAACGCCGGGCTGCCTCGGCTCGAGGACGGTCGCACCGTGTTCCCGATGGGCGCCGAGGAGTACGCCGGCTGGGGGCCGCGCCTGGCCGACGCCGGCGCTTCGATCATCGGCGGCTGCTGCGGCACCTCGCCCGAGCACACCCGGCTGCTCGCCCGCTCGCTGCAGGGTCGGCGCCTGCCGGGCCTCTCCTTCCGCGACGAGCGTCTGCCCACCCTGTCGCTGGCCAGCCGCATGAAGGCGTTGTTCTTTTTCGACGAAAATCTCCCGGTGGTGATCGGGGAGCGGATCAACCCCACCGGCAGAAAGCTTCTCAGTCGGGATATCAGGACCGGCGCGATGCAGCTTGTGCGTCAGGAGGCCCGCGATCAGGTCGCCGCCGGGGCGGCGATGCTGGACGTCAACTGCGGGGTGCCCTCCATCGACGAAGCTGTCGCCATGGCGCGTGCCGTGACTGTCGTCCAGGACGCGGTGGACGTGCCGCTGGTGATCGACTCGCCTGGCCCCGACGTGCTGGAGGCGGGGATGCGCGCCTTCAGCGGGAAGGCGCTCGTCAACTCTTTCTCCGGTGAGGAGGACCGCATCGAACGCGTGCTGCCCGTGGCCGCGCGGTACGGCGCCGCCGTGCTCGGCCTGACGCTGGACGAGGGCGGCCTGCCGCAGACGGCCGCGGATCGGCTGCGCATCGCCGCACGCTTGGTGCGGGAAGCGGAGAGGGTTGGCATCCCGCGCCAGGACGTGGTCATTGACTGCTTGTGTCTGACTGCGGGGGCACAGCAGGACGCGGCGCGCGCCACCCTGGAGGGCATCCGGCTCGTCAAGCGGGAACTGGGGTGCGCCACGTCCCTCGGCATCAGCAACATCTCCTTCGGCCTGCCTGAGCGCACCTTCCTCAACGCGGTGTTCCTGACGATGGCCATCCAGGCGGGTCTGGACATGGCGATCGTCAACCCGCTGGATCTGCGCCTGATGGACGTTGTCGCCGCCTCGCGCGTCTTCAGTTACCGCGACATTGACTCCCGTGCCTACATCCAGCGGATGACGCCCCGCAAGCTTGTGCACACGCTGGACGAGGCGGAGGTGCTTCTGCGCAAGGCCGGCGTCCTCGCAACGGCCCCCGCGCCGGCGGCAGAGACGGGCGGCGATGGGGATCGAGCCGCCACTGGTGGCGGCTCCAACGCCCTGCAGGCCTCCACTTCGCCCGCCAAACGTCCGACGGCGGCGGCCTTGGCGCGCCAGCAGGCGCAGGCGGGTCTGGTCAAGCAGACCGGACCCGATCCGGAGCGGATCCCGAAGGACGCGCTGCTGCGCAAACTTTACGACTGCATCGTCGAGGGCGACAAGGACGGCATCCAGGAACAGTTGGAGAAGGCCCTCGGGCGCGGCGACAATCCTGTTGTGCTCCTCAACGGTGCGCTGATCGTCGGGATGGAGGAGGTTGGGCGCCTCTTTGGGGATGGGACGTACTTTCTGCCGCAACTGATGCTGTCCGCGGAGGCCATGAAGCGCGCGTTCGCGCGGCTGAAGCCGGAGCTGCAGAAGCTGAAGGAGGGGCAAACCGAAGCCGGCACGGTGGTCCTGGCCACGGTGCAGGGAGACATCCATGACATCGGCAAGAACATCTGTGCGGTGATGCTCGAGAACCATGGTTTCCGGGTCATCGACCTCGGGCGCAACGTGAAGAACGATCTGGTGGTGGCGGCGGCCAGGGAGCAGCACGCCGATGTGGTGGGACTCTCCGCGCTGATGACCACGACGATGCCGCAGATGAAGCGG
>JAJYVM010000426.1 GCA_021792015.1 Bacillota bacterium
ATCTGATTGGGCTCGTACGCCCTGAAACTGCGCGTGATGATGATGTCTTTCACATCCGCACCCTTCGCCGGCGCTCCCAGAAACTCCTATGGGCCGGAATCCCATCTAGCGACACGGGCTCCTAGGGCGATGGACTTCAGGTTCTCGACCTCCGTGTTCAGGTAGAGCACGGGCCGGCCGCCCCGCACGTTGCCCAGGTACTTGACCGTGTACGTGCGGCCGAAGGGCTTATCGGCCGTGGGGGCGTGGATGACGCTCACGTACTGGTCGAGGTCGAGGGCGACATAGCGCCGGAAGAACTCCTGCGGGCTGATGCCGGCGTCGCGGTGGAAGGACTTCTCCTTGTCGCGGTACTGGAAGTCGAACCGCGTGGGCGGCTCTCCCAGGAACTGGACCAGGATGCGGTAGACCTCGCTCAGCATGGCCTCCTTGCGCGCGCGCAGGGCGCTCGGCGAGGCGTGCGCGTCGCGCAGCGTCCGGGCGTCCTCGCGCAGCTTCCGGGTCAAAAGGCCGTTCATGCCCCTTGACTGGCCGCTGTGGAAGCTCTCCGGCATCTCCGCCTTCGGCACGACGCCGTACTTCTCCACCAGGCTCACGAACATGTCCCACTGGCCGCCGTCATTGAGGGGAGCCTGCAGCAGCCAGGAGACCAGGCGGCCGTCGGTCGGCTCGTCCAGGGTCTCGAGGATGCTCTCCAGGAAGTAGTTGCTGCGCTCCAGCTTGTCCCAGAACTGCAGATACGCCTGCGAAAGCTCGAAGTCGCCCATCCCGCAGTTCCGCATCACGGCCAGGCGCATGGTGTTGAGCCCGGCGAACATCCAGCAGCGGCCGCTCTGCTTCTGGTTCGTGATGGCACCCGTCTCGATTTCGTGGGAGAAGGTGTACTGCTGCCGAACGAGCACGTCCTGGTCCAGGGCAACGGCGACGATGCCGTTCTTGCGGATGGCGTTCATCGTCGTGCGCCGGTGGGGGTCGGACCGGAAGCCGTCGGAGAGGCGCCGCACCAGCTCCGACGAGACCGCGCCGGTCTCGGTGCTCTCCTGCTGCAGGGCCACATCATCGGCCACGTCCATCACCTCGCTCCCCTATGTATTCGGGGTGCGGGCGGACATCCCTGGGCGGGGAAGCTCCCGCACGGGATGAGGACGGGCCGCGTGGCCCGATGGTCAGGCCCCCGGACCTCGGCCACGCACTGCAGGAGCACCCGCTCGACCTCGACGGCAAGCTCGCCCCGGCCCGGCAGGCCGAAACTTTCGTGCAGGGCCGCCGTGACCCGATCCACGGACGGAATCGAGACGCTGCCGCTGCCCAGGATCTCCAGGCCGCTGCTGCGCGGGATGTCCGCCGGCAGGGAAACGTTGCTGCCGGTCATGTCACCGCACTGCACAAGGCGCAGGCGGCGTCCGCGCTCGGCGACGGTCTGGCCGAGGCGCGCTTCGAGCGTGGGCTGGCCATGCTCATCGACGGCGCCGTGCGTGCCTGAAGGGGCAGTGCGGCCGCCACGCGGCGGCCGCACCCGCGAGCCCCTACCAGTTCACGACCCCGGCCGGCTGGCGGGTCGTCACGTTGAAGCGGTTGAAGAGGTTTGTCAGCGCGATCCAAGCCGTCAGCGCGGCGAGACCCATCTCGTCATAGTGGCGGGCGGCCTCGGCCCACACCTCATCCGGCACCGGGTCCGCGCGGTCGCTGAGGCGGGTGACGCATTCGGCCAGCGCCAGGGCGGCACGCTCCGCGTCGTTGAAGTAGGGCGCCTCCCGCCAGGCGGCCACGGCCCAGAGCCGCTCGTCTGTCTCGCCCTCCTTCTTGCCCTGGCGCACCCCCAAGTCGACGCACAAGCTGCAGCCGTTGATCTGGCTGGCGCGCAGGTGGACGAGGCCGAGGGTCTGGCGCGGCACGCCGCCCCGGTACACGGTGGCGACGAGGCCCTGGATGGCCTCGGTGGCACCCGGCAGCAGCAGCGCGGGGTTCTGGATCCTTCGCTCCATCTCCGATCGCCTCCTGGACCTTGGTTGTCACATCGGCCAAGCTTGGCGCGTCACCCTTATGACGAACGGCGACGGGGGAATGTGACGGATGGACGCCGCGGGGTGGCTGGCCGAGCGGTTCGAGGAGAACAGAAGGCACCTGCGTGCCGTAGCTTACCGGCTTCTGGGCTCGGAGGGCGATGCGGACGACGCGGTCCAGGAGGCCTGGCTGCGCCTCAGCCGCTCCGACACCAGCGGCGTGGACAACCTTGGCGGCTGGCTGACGACGGTGGTGGCGCGTGTGAGCCTCGACATGCTGCGCGCGCGCAGGGCGCGCCCGCAGGAGCCGCTCGTTGAGAACATGAACGGCCCGGGCGGCGAGGACCCGGAGGAGCAGGCGGTCCTGGCCGACTCCGTCGGCCTGGCGCTGCAGGTGGTGCTCGACCGGCTGCCGCCGGCCGAGCGTGTCGCCTTCGTCCTGCACGACGTCTTCGCGGTGCCGTTCGAGGAGATCGCCCCGGTGGTGGGGCGCAGCCCGGTGGCCGCACGGCAGATGGCGAGCCGCGCCCGGCGCCGGGTCCAGGGCGAGGCCACGGTGCCCGAGGCCGATCCCGGCCGCCGGCGCGCCGTCGTGGCGGCCTTCCTCGCCGCGGCCCACGGGGGCGACTTCGGGGCCCTGCTGGCCATCCTCGACCCGGACCTCGTCATCCGCGCGGATGCGGCGGCCGTGCGCCTGGGAGCCGCCCCGGAGATCCGCGGCGCGCAGGAGGCCGTCGACCGGTTCGCCGGACGGGCCAAGGGTGCCCAGGCAGTCATCGCGGATGGTGTCCCCTCGGCGGCGTGGGTCGTGCGCGGGCGGGCGCTCGTGGTGTTCTCGTTCACCATCGCGGCCGGCAGGATCGCCGCCATCGAGCTGATCGGCGATCCGGAGCGGATCGCCCGCATGGACATCGTGCTGCCCGGCCCGGCGCAGCAAACCGGCGGGGCGGGCTGACGCGCCGCCGGCATCCGGTCCCCTCCGCGGGGGCACGTTGACGGCAAGCACCATGCTTGCCGGGGGGAGGGCACGCAAACGGATCAGGGCAGGCGGGCGAGCCCGGCGGAGCCGACCGTGCTGCTGGTCAACCCCGCGGCGCGGCGGGGTGCGGCCGACTTTTCGGCGCTGCGCGATCAGCTCGCGGGCCGTCTCAACCTGGTTGGGGCGGGCGTGCCCGACACGCCGGAGCGGCTGCTCGACTCCGTTGACGACGCGCTCGCGCGGGGCGTGCGCCGCGTGGTCGTGGCGGGTGGCGACGGCACCCTCTCGTGCGTGGCGGGGCGGCTGCAGGGGACCGGCACCGCGCTCGGCGTGGTGCCGTGGGGCAGCGGCAACACCTTCGCCTGCGGGCTCGGGCTGCCGGGGCGTCTGTCGGACCTGTTGGACGTGCTGGCGGAGGGGCGGGTGCACGCCTTCGACGTGGGGTGGGTGGAGGACGCCGGGGGCGTGGCGCGAGCCTTCCTCAACACGGTGACGCTGGGCGTCAGCCAGCGGCTGGCGACGCTGCTCACCCCGGGCGTCAAGCGCCGCCTCGGCTGGCTGGCCTGGCCCTTCGCCATCCGCCGCGCCCTGCGCTCGACACCGCGCGTGACCGTGCGGC
>JAJYVM010000427.1 GCA_021792015.1 Bacillota bacterium
AACTCCAGGGCCGGCGGGGCCAGCAGGTCAGCGATCGGCATGTCCGGTGACCTCCCTGGGCGGGACGTAGCGCGCGGCGGGCGCCGGCTCGGCCGCAGACTCGGTGGCGGCGTGGGCGGGGTGGAGAAAGGAGAAAAGGAGGTCGGTCACCTCGCGGTCGTCGCAGACATGGGCCGCGAGGTCCGCCCGGCCCAGGGCCGCCGCGAATTCGGAGGCGCGCTGCAACACCGCCTCGCCATCCGCCCGCCCGGCCTCGCCCGCCAATAGCACATGGAAGCGGCGTTCGGTGGCCTCGCCTCCCGCCGCCAACCCGCGGACGTATCCGAGGTAGCCGCGCAGCAGCGACCGGCGCGCTCCTTCCGCTTCCGCGAGCCGGTGCTCCAGGTCCAGCAGGTAGGCATCGAGGTCGATGGGGCGGGAGGTGACCACGATCTGGGCCGGGCCCGGCAGCCCCTGGATGGCCTCGTGCACGGCCGCGATGCGGCGCTCGCGCTCGGCGTCGGAGAGGAGCCCAAACGGCGCGGGCTCCACGCGCACGACGGTCACCGCCGTGCCGTCGGTGCGGAGGATCACGCCCCGCCGCACGTCGCGCACTGGCAGCCAGTCCTGCACGGTGGGGACTCTGCGTGCCGGCGGCTGTGCGGCTGCGGCGGGTTGGGGCCGGGCCCGCGGGCCGCCCATCAGGCGACCGAGGATGCTCACCGCGTCCACCCCCGATACCGGTACAGGTACCGCGCCGGCCGCCGGCGGAAGTCGCGAGCCGCCCGCACCTGTCCGAGCAGGCTCCCGCCCGAGGGGTCCTGCCGGGTGAGCAGGAGCGATGCCGCCACCGGCAGTGTGAACAGGAACACCCGGCCGCCGAAGTCCGCGCCGCCGTGCAGCGGCAGCAGGGCCCACAGCGCCTGCAGGCCGAATCCCGTCAGGCCGCCGGCAATCACGCCCCCGAGCTCGGGCAGCCCAAGGCCCGGAGCGAACTCGAACCTGGCCCGCACGGCGCGGGGCACGAGGTACGTCTTCGTGGCAGACACCTCCGGTCAGAAGGGGAGCTTGGTGAGGATCACCCGCGCGGCCAGGGCCCCGGCCGAGGAGGCCGTGCCCCCGGCCCCGGTGTGGTAGGCATACTGGCGCAGCACGTGCGGCGTCCGCCACGCGACCCAGACGGCGCCGACGAACAGGAACGGGTCCAGGAAGTTGCTCGCCGTCCCCACGGCCGGCGCGACCAGGAACGAGGCCGCGAGATAGAGCAGCGTCAGTTGCACGGACTGCGCCCCGGCCAGCACCAGCAGCTCCCGCCACCAGACGTCGGCCGTGCCGCCCCCGCCGAGGAACCCCAGCGCCATGACCGGCGCGACGATCGCGGCCAGCGTAATCTCCACCGTGCGCACGATGGCCTGCAGGAAGCAGAGGATGACGAGCACCACCCCGCCCACCAGCAGCACCGGCACCCAGAGCGTGGCCAGCGTGAGGTTGGCGGTGAGCGCCGTCAGGTTGCCGGAGATGGAGCCCAATCCCACCCCCAGCCCCACGTGGGCCACCGCCTGGGCCAGGTCGTTGCCCACCAGCAGCGCCTGCTCGACCACCCAGGGCCCGCCGGCGATGGCGGCCCCGGTGAGCGCCACGCGCTTGAGCAGGCTCCCCGGGTCCGTCGGGGCGCCCTCGTTGCGCAGCGTGGCCAGTTGGAACGCCTCCCAGGCCGTGCGGGTGCCGAGGATGGCCCATGCCACGGCCTGCGCGCCGGTGATCAGGGTACTGACCCCGGGGTAGCCGAGCAGGTCGTGCAGCTCGCCGGCCGTCGCAAACGACACCAACACCGCGTTCAGCGGCGCCAGGAACACGCGGATCAGGAAGGACAGGATCGCGGACACCACGGCCAGCACGCTCGCATCCCTCCCCAGCGGATCAGTGGAACTGGCCGAGGATGGCCGAGACGATGCCGCCGGCCAGGAGGCTGATGCCGCCATAGATGACGGTGTTGCGCAGCCCCCGGGAGTGGTGGAGCATCGTCATCTCATCCTGGGCCGTGGCGCGCATCAGGGCGTGCCAGCCGGCGGTGAGCCCCACCCCGGGCACGGCGAGCGCCGTGACCCAACCGAGCGCGGTCGAGAAGAACCCCGTGATCTGCGTGACAAACGAGGGCATGCCCATCGCTCCTTTGTTGGGATGCGGGAGGTCTGTGCGGGCCCGGGTGTTACCGGCCGCGGTCGAAGGCCGGGCGGGAACGGGGAGCCGGTTCGGGACGAACGGGACAAGGCGCTGTCGGCGCAGGCGAGGATGCTGACGCCGCGACCTCGGGGCACCAGGTGAGTGGCGGCGCGGCCCGGACTGCTGCGGCAGGGGTCTCCTGAACGAGGGCGCGGTGCGCGGCCGTCCAGGCAGAGAGGTCGGCCAGCGGCAGGCGGGCGGGATACTGGCCGGACTGCAGCACCATGGCGGTGCCGACGGGCCAGCGCAGGGCCTCGTCCACCGTGAGCAGCGGGCGTCCCGTCGCCGCCTCGGTGCCGCCGACCGTCGCGCCGACCCTTCGCTGCAGGCTCTGGGTGCGGACGGTGTACGTGCCGCAGAGCGCCGAGACGGAGCGCGCGGTGGCTTCGTCGCTGGTCCCCAGCACGAGCTTCGTGTCGCAGTTGCCCTCGATCACCGCGCGCACGTCCGGCCCGTACTTCCCCAACTGGGCCAGGGACTGCACCGCCAGCAGGAAGTGCACGCCGCGGCCCGCGCTGACCGTGAGCTTTTCGCCCATGTCCGGGACCTTGGGGAGGTTGCCGAACTCATCCAGCAGGAACCAGCAGCGCCGGCCGAGCCGCCCGCCGTTCTCCCGGGCGACGGCGGCCAGGGCGGCGTAGGCCAGGTGCACGTAGAGCGCCGCGATCGGCCAGCGTTCCCTGGCCTCGTCGGGCAACAGCAGGAAGATGGCCTGGGGCGGCCGGTCCACGCGGCCGGCATCGGCCGGGTCGTGAGAGGATGCGCCGCACAGCCAGGCCACCCCGGGGTCGCCCCAGAGGCGCAGGTGCGCGGCGGTGCCGGTGAAGATGGAGGCGCGGGTCCGGTCCTCGGACAGGCTCGCCGTGCCGTAGGCCAGTCGGGCGGGATGCCCCGGGGGCAGGGAGCGGAAGTAGGCGTCCAGGGGGGAGACTCCCTGCACCTGGGGGCCCAGGTCGGTGAGCAGGCGGTAGGCGGTGGCCATGTGCCGGCAGTCCTCGGGGGCCTCCAGCGCCACGGCGACGCAGAGGGCGCTGATCAGGCTCTCCTCGGCCTGCGGCCAGATGGGGTCGCCGGCAGAGCCGGCCGACCAGGCCAGGACGTTGCCGATGCCCCAGGCCAGGCGCGAGGCATCCTCGTCGTCGCCTCGGGCGTGCGCTTCGGTGACGGCGGCCAGGGGGTTCCAGCGCTCGCCGCCGCGACCGGGACGCAGCAGGTCGAGCTGGGTCACCTGGTATCCCCGCGACCGGAGCCAGCCCGCCGTCATGGCGTGCAGTTCCCCCTTGGGATCACCGACGATCAGGGACTCGGCGTGGTGGCCCAGGGTCCAGATGGTGGGGAGCACGGTCCGCCGGGTCTTGCCGCGCCGGGAGGGCCCGACCAGCAGCACGT
>JAJYVM010000428.1 GCA_021792015.1 Bacillota bacterium
CGAGCGCCGAGACAAGGGCCCAGTCAAGCGCCGCCGAGACCAGCGCCGCCGAGACCAGCGCCGAGACAAGCGGCGAAACCGGAGGGATGGCCATGCCGCTGCCGCCGGACCCGGAGGCGTTCATCGAGCAGGTCCTCGGCGACGAGGAGCGCTACATGAACACCTCGCTCGCGCACCTGATGCGCTTCATGGGCCTGGACACCGTGGAGTGGGAGGGCGAAGGGGCCATCCTGCGCGACGTCCGCGGCAAGGAGTACATCGACTGCAGCGGGTACGGGGTCCTCTTCCACGGCCACAGCCACCCCCGCGTGGTGCGCGCCGTGCAGGAGCAGGCGGCGCGCCTGGCGATCTCCTCGCGCATGCTGCCGCACGCGCCGGCCGCGACCCTGGCCCGCATGCTGGGCGAGGCGACGCCCGGCGACCTCCGGTACACCTTCTTCTGCAACAGCGGCACGGAGGCCGTCGAGGGCGCCATCAAGCTGGCCCGTGCCCGCACCGGCCGCCCCGGCCTGGTGACGACGACCGGTGCCTTTCACGGCAAGACGCTCGGCGCCCTCGGCCTGAACGGCGCCGCGTTCTACCGCGAGCCGTTCGAGCCGCTGCTGCCCGGGATCCGGCGCGTCCCGTACGGCGATGCGGCAGCCGTGGCCGCCGCCGTGGACGAGACGGTGGCCGCCGTCATCCTGGAGCCCATCCAGGGCGAGGCCGGCGTCATCATCCCGCCGGACGGCTACCTCCAGGCGGCCCGTGCCGCCTGTGACCGGGCCGGCGCCCTGCTGGTCCTCGACGAGGTGCAGACCGGCATCGGCCGCACCGGCACCCTCTTCGCCTGCGAGCCGAGCGGCGTCGTGCCCGACATCCTCTGCATGGCCAAGTCGCTCGGGGGCGGCATCATGCCGATCGGCGCCTTCACGGCCCGCCCCGACGTCTGGCAGCCCTTCGACGAGAACCCCTTCATCCACACCTCGACCTTCGGGGGCAACCCCCTGGCCTGCGCCGCCGGCATCGCCGCCCTGGAGGCCATCCGCGAGGAGGGCCTGCTGGAAAAGGCAAGGGCCCGCGGTGCCCAGCTGCTGGCCGGCCTGGAGGCCATCGCGGCCGACTACCCGGAGGTCGTGCCCGAGGTGCGCGGCCGCGGCCTGCTGGTCGGCCTCGACATCGCCAGCCAGGCCCTGGGCGGCGTCTTCATGTCGGAGCTGCTCGACCGGGGGGTGCTGCCCACGATCTCGCTGAACAAGCTGCAGGTCGTGCGCCTTCTGCCGCCGGCCGTGATCAGCGAGGACCAGACCCGGCAGGTGGTCGAGGCGGTGGGGGCGGCCGTGGCCGCGGCCGCGGCGATGAAGGACGATCTCGAGGGGGCGTGAGCGCGGTGCCGGTTGTCGAGACATCGGTGTTCATCCAGGGCGACAGCGCGCAGGCGTACGCCATCGCCAAGCGCCAGGAGGACTTCCCGCGGTACATGAAGGACCTGGACTCGGTCCGCACCCTCGAGCGGCTGGCGGACGGCGGCACCGTCACGGAGTGGATCGGCCGCCTGCAGGGACGCCGCATGCGCTGGGTCGAGCGCGACGAGTTCGACGACGCGGCGCGCTGCGTGCGCTACCGGCAGACCGAGGGCGACCTGAAGAAGATGGAGGGGGAGTGGCGCTTCGCCCCCGAGGGCCAGGGCACGCGCGCCACGGCCGTCGTCGACTTCGAGCTGGGCATCCCCATGTTCGCGGGGCTGCTCGAGCCCATCGCCAAGGTGATCGTCCGCAACAACGTGCAGTCGATGCTGGAAGCCATCAAGCGCCAGGTAGAGGGGTAAGGGTAGCGGCCATGAGCCTCTTCGATCTGAGCCCCGAGCAGCAGGCCCTCCGCCAGACGGTCCGCGAGATCGCGCAGGCTCGCGTCGCCCCCCGAGCGGCCGAGATCGACGCCAAATCCGAGTTCCCCGCCGACATCTGGCAGGTGTTCCGCGAGCAGCAGCTGATGGGCCTCGGCGTGCCCGAGGTGTACGGCGGCGCCGGCCTCGGCTACCTGGAGCAGGCCATCGCCGTCGAGGAGATCGCCCGCGCCGACACCACCAGCTCCCTGCTGCCAGCCGTGCAGGAGCTGGGCCTCCTGCCGATCCTCCTCGGCGGCAGCGAGGCGCAGAAGCAGCGCTGGCTGCCGCCGATCGCCTCCGGCGAGCAGTTGGTGGCCTTCGCCCTGACCGAGCCCGGCGCCGGCTCGGATGCCGCCGCCCTGCGCACCACCGCCCGCCGCGACGGCGACCACTACGTGCTGAACGGCGGCAAGCGCTTCATCACCCATGGCTCCGTCGCCCACGTGCTCACCGTCTTCGCCAGCACCGACCCGGCCAAGGGCCCGCGCGGCGTCAGCGCCTTCGTCCTGGAGGCGGGCACCCCTGGCTTCCGCACGGTGCGCCTGGAGGACAAGCTGGGCATCCGCGGCTCCCCGACGGCGGAGCTGGTCTTCGAGGACTGCCGCGTGCCGGCCACCAACCGCCTCGGGGAGGAGGGCGACGGCTTCCCGCTGGCCATGGCCACGCTGGACCGCACCCGCGCCGGCATCGCCGCCCAGGCCCTCGGCATCGCCCAGGGCGCGCTGGATGCGGCCACGGCCTTCGCCCGCGAGCGCAAGCAGTTCGGCGCCGCCATCGGCACCTTCGAGGGGCTGCAGTTCATGCTGGCCGACATGGCCATGCAGGTCGAGGCCGCACGCGGCCTCGTCTACCGGGCGTGCGCAGCGCTGGATGAGGCGGAGGCGGCGATTGCTGCCAAGCTCGCGGCGGGCGGTGCCCAGGGCGTGCGCGCCCACCGCCTGGATGCGGCCACGCAGACCCTCTCCGCCATGGCGAAGTGCTTCGCCTCGGACGCCGCCATGCGGGTGGCGACCGACGCCGTCCAGATCCACGGGGGGTACGGCTTCACCCGCGACTACCCGGTGGAGCGGATGATGCGCGACGCCAAGATCACGCAGATCTACGAGGGGACGAACCAGATCCAGCGCCTGGTGATCGCGCGGGCTCTGCTGGACATGTAGCCGGAAGGGCTCTGCGTGCGCGGGGGTGGCCCTCGCGGAGCTGCCCTGCGACGCCGGGTGTCGTTCGAGCCGGACCCCGGCGCGGGCGCCCGGGCTGACCGGCCTGATTTGCGGCGGCCGCGCCCATGCGCGGCCGCTCACGACCGCCGCCGGTATCGGTGCGACCCTGGGCGAGCGCTACGACGAGTGGAGCAGGTCGCCCAGGTCGCGCACAGGTCCCAGATGGCGGAGCTTCTCGGGGTTCACGATCGAGTAGACGCCGCGCAGCAGCCCGCCGTCGAAGTCCAGGGGCGCAACGCCCACCACCGGCCCGACGCCATCCTTCGTGAGCAGTCCTGGTGCGCCGTTCACGGCGGCTGCCGGACCACGACCCCGAGTCGCCGGGCCTGGCTGGCGCGCCTGGCGGTCGGCGCGACCGGCGTGGTCCTCATGACGGACATCCGGGGTTCCTCCGACCTGAAGGCGCAGCGGGAGCTGGGTTGGCGGCCGGTTCACGCGTCGTGGCGCACGGGCTTTCTCACGGTGGCCGCGGGCGGATAGGTCGAGGATCGCAGCGAGGGCC
>JAJYVM010000429.1 GCA_021792015.1 Bacillota bacterium
ACCAGGTCTGCTTCATGGATGAGCAGCGCATCGTCGCGGAGTTCCGCGTCCCCAACGACGCCGGCGGCCTCAGCGAGTTGCTGCGTCAGATCCTCCGACGCCAGTCCGATCCGGATCAGGTCGTGATTGCGGCTGAGCGGCCCGACGGTCCCTTCGTCGGTGGTCTGCTCGATGCCGGTTACACGGTCTACGCCATCAACCCCAAGGCCCAATCCGATGTCGTTGACGCCCGTTGCCTGGCAGGGCTGCTGCGCACCGACCGTGAGGCCTACCGGCCGACCAAGCCCGACAGCGTCTTGACCCTCGAGCTGCGGATGCTCACCCGTGATCTCTCCGAGCTGGAGAAGACCCAGACCATGCTCGTCTTGCAGTTGCGGGCCGCCCCGTATACGTCCTTCCCCGCAGCGCTGCAAATCTTCTCCGACCTTACGGCCCCGTCGGCGCTGGGTGTTATCAAGACCTACCCGACGCTGCAGGCGGTGCGGGAAGCTACCGACGATCAACTGGCCAGCACGCTCAAAGAGCACGGCTACAGCAGCCCGGCCAAGCGCCCGCCCCCCCGAACTGCCCGCCCATCGAGAATCGAGGTGAGGCCGGTGCTGAGCCGGGAGGACAACGAGCTGCTGAGCCGCGTCGAGAACGGCGCGCCGATGGGCCGGGCGCTCAGCCGCTTCTGGATGATCGCCTGCCGCTCGGAGGCACTGAAGGCCGGCGGCGACCAGGCCGCGCGCCCGCATCCGATCCGCCAGCGGCGTCCAGGCCCAGCCGCCGCCCCAGGCCCCGTGCACCAGCACGAACGTGCCCACAGCCACGTTGCCTCAGAGCACCTGGGCGATCCGGAACTCGGGCTGCTCCGGATAGAAGTTCTTCACATCGCCCGTCACCTCCGCGGCGGCGGGGTTGCGCAGGGCCCCGCGCAGCGCCGCCGCGGACTCGAAGTAGAGGCTGGCCACGACCTGGTGGGCGGCGGGCGAGCGGTCCATGTTGACGATCTCGCGGTGCACCTCGGCCCGGATCATCCCGAGCGGCTTCATCACCCGCTCGACCAGCGGCAGGTGGCGGCTCGTGTAGTAGTCCATGTCGAACGGCACGCCCTGCTGATAGAGCACCGTCAGCGCAACCATGGGTCATCGCCCCTTTCTCGCCTACGGATCGCGACGAAGAAACGCGGTCATGCAGTGGATGCCGCCGCCGCCGCGCAGGATCTCGCCGATCTCCACGGGGATCACCTCGACGCCGTGGCTTTCCAGGAGCGCGCGGCTCTCCGGGAAGCCGGCGGCCATGAGCACGAGACCGGGCCGCAGCGTCACGAAGTTGGTGCCCAGGCGCGCCACCTCGTCGAGGTTCGTGGCGTCCACCAGCTCGAAGCCGAGGCCGAGCAGGCGCTGGCGCAGGTCCCACGTGATCAGCCAGGGCGAGACCACGAGGCGGCGGCGGTCGAACGGGCTGATGTAGCCGTCCACGTGGATCTGGCCGTAGGGGACCTCGACGCGCAGGATGTGCTCCACGCCCAGGTGGCGGAGCTCGGTCTCGACCTGGGCGGCGCCGTCGGCGTTGGTGCGGCTGGAGGTGCCCAAGAGGCACGTGCGCCGGTCCAGCCAGAGCACGTTCGAGCCCTCGAAGGTGCCGGCGCCGTTCACCGTCTTGAGGACGGGGACGCCGAGCCGCAGCAGCGTGGCGGCCACGGCCCGCTCCTCGCCGCGGCGCTGGGCGGTCGCCGGGCGGGCCAGGATGGCGCCCTCGGGGGTCATCGTCATCAGGTCGCGCATGTAGACGGCGTTGGGGCGGTCTCTGCGCTGGTCCTCCACCAGGTGGACGCGCACGCCGTGGGCGCGGTAGGCGTCGGCCAGCGCGTCGAACTGGTCCCGGAAGCGGCCGGGGTCGATGGGCGCATCGAAGAGGTGGTCGTGGTAGGTCGCCTCCGTCACCAGGTCGAGCTCGGGGCCGGGACGGTGCATCAGCACATCCCGGAGGGGGCCGACCTCGGAGTCGCTGCCCCACGGCCCCCAGAGGGCCGCCATGTCCTCGGCGAAGCTGGTCGGCGCGGGCTGCCAGCGGTCCCCCACGACGTGCATTCGGCGGCTACCCCTCTCTGATCAAGGCGGCGAAGCGCTCGATCTCGTCCTCGGTGTGGAAGTGGTGCACGGAGGCGCGCACCACCTGCCCAAGGCCGGTCGCGTTCTCCAGGAGCGCCACCTCAGCGGGGGCGAAGCCGATGAGGCCGGCGATGGCCGCGTAAGCGGCCGCGATATGCTCCTCCCGCAACTCCTTCGCGCGGTAGCCGCCGACCTCGGCCTCCAGCCGCAGGTGCGCCAGGACGGCCTCGAGCACGGGCGTGGGCATCCGCGAGGCGCCGGCGCTGTCCAGGAAGATGCCGCGCCCGGTGCCCGGGGTGTCGCGCCGGACCGCCTCCAGGTCGAAAGCCGCCAAGCGCCCACCCCCTGCCAGCATGGCAGAATGGGACCATGGCGACCAACCACTTCGACGAGCGGGTGGCGATGAGCTACGACGTCCGGGAGGGCAACCGGCCCGTGGCGGAGGCTGTGGCGTTCCTGGCTGGGCTTGCGGGGGCGGGACCTGCGCTTGAGATGGGCATCGGCACGGGCCGCGTCGCGCTGCCGCTCAGCCGGCGCGGGATCGCCGTGCACGGGATCGACCTGTCGCAGGCCATGGTCGACCGGCTGCGCGCGAAACCCGGGGGGTCCGCGATCCCGGTCACGATCGGCGACTTCGCCACCACGCGCGTTCCAGGCTCGTTCAACCTGGTCTACCTTGTGTACAACACGATCACCAATCTGACCACGCAGGAAGCGCAGGTCGCCTGCTTCCGCAATGCCGCGGCGCACCTGGCGCCCGGCGGCCACTTCGTCATCGAGAACTACGTCCCGTGGCTGCGCCGTCTGCCGCCCGGCGAGACCATCCACCCCTTCGACGTGACCCCCACCCACCTCGGCTTCGAGGAGTACGATTTCGCCACCCAGATCGCCATCTCGCACCACCACTGGCTCAAGGACGGGCGGGTCGAGGCATCTTCCGTGCCGTTTCGGTACGTGTGGCCGTCCGAGCTTGATTTGATGGCGGCTCTGGCGGGCATGACGCTTCGCGAGCGGTGGGCGGACTGGGACCGCGCGCCCTTCACGGGTGAGAGCACGAGCCACGTGTCGGTGTGGGCCAAGGCGGACCCGGCGCTTTAGCGGCGGCCGGCCGGCCCGCCGATCCCGCGGGCGACAGGAAGCGGAAGGCACGATGGACGGAGAACGGGCGCGGCGCAGGCGCGGGGCGCCCGGCAGCGGGCGATGTCCAGCTCGACGCGGCCGCACAGGAAGGCCGCCGGGCCGCCTTCGAGGCACACTCTCTCAGCCGCCACGGCCAGCACGGGCAATGCCACCGCGAGCAAGCCGTGGACAACAAGCAACAGGCCGAGGACGGCCAGCAGGACACCCGCGGCGATCCGCGTGTTCGCAAAGAAGTCCAGCGCGACATGACGTAACCCCCCGGCGGCAGGCCGGGCACGTGCGAGCGGGTGCGGCTCAGGTGCGGGGCGGTTGGGAGCGGGTGGCGTCCAGCCCGGCAAAGCCCAGC
>JAJYVM010000430.1 GCA_021792015.1 Bacillota bacterium
CGACCTCGATGTAGGCGTCCCGGGCGCGGTGGACCCGTGCCAGCAGCTCCGGCACGTCCGGGTCGTCAGGGTGCTCGGCGGCGTACCGCTCCGCGGCCTGCCAGTGCAGGCACTCGTGCCGGTCCCAGTCGTCCTCGCTGCTGGCCAGGGCATAGAGCGGCGTCAGGCCGAGCGGCGGGCCGGCGGCCACGTTCGCGGCGTGGCTCAGGCAGAGGTCACGCGGCCGGTCGGGGAGCTGGACGTAGCGCTCGGGGGGGTCGGCGCGCCAGTACGGCTCGCCGACCAGGACCAGTCCGCCGGGCCGCACCATGGCGCCGAGGGCAGCCAGCGTCCCGGCGTGGCCGCCGAAGACCCAGCTGGCGCCCACGCACGCGGCCATGTCGAGGCTGCCAGGCGCGACCGCGTGGGTGGCTCCATCGGCAAGCACGAAGGTCAGCGATCCGCGGCCGCCGCGGCCCGCCGCCCGGGCCTGCGCGTCCCGCACCGAGTATGGAGAGAGGTCGACGCCCACCACGCGGGCCCCGTAGCGCTCCGCCAGCCGGATGGCGAGCTCGCCCTTGCCGCAGGCAATGTCGACGACCTCGGCCCCGTCCGGCAGCCGCAGCAGCTCGACCACCTCTTCGAGCTTGGCGACGCTGGTCGGGTTGCACAGCACGTGGTCGCGATACGTCACGTCGTAGTACTTCCACCTGTCCAGGCGGCCGCGCCTCCTCTCTTTCAGCCGGTCTTCGGCAGGGCGGCCGGGCGGGCCAGTCGGCTGGCGGCGGTGCGCGCGCAAGCACCTGGCCCACGCACGGGGGGTTGAGCGTTCAGCCACCCGGGGTCGGGCCGGGGCCCCACCTCCCCCCGCCGCGAGGCCGCTTTGCCGTGGCCGAGGGCCGCCCTACCCCTCCCCCACCTCGAACCCCAGGGCGCGATGCGCACGCCGCCGGCGCCAGTCCATGGCGGCGAGCGCCGGCAGTCCATGTCCGCGTAGTCGTGGATGCGAATTTCGCGCCTGCCGGCCTCCCCACGCGGGCGGGTCGATCCGGGCGGCCAGCAGCCAGAAGCCGCCATCCGGCGACAGCGGGTCGATCCCGATGCGCTGGGCGCCGGCCAGGCGGCGGGCCATGGCCCGGTCATCCAGCGCCGGGAGCTCGCCCCGACGGCGATGCCCGGCGTCCAGCGCCACGGGCGCGGATCCGTGGCGCCCGCCATCCTCCCAGCGGGCGGACGCGTCCTGGCGGCCATGAAGGAGGCTGCGCAAGAGGGCGATCCGGGCGGGCAGCTCCGCGGCTGTGCCCTCGGCCCGCCGGCGGCTCAGGGGCTCATTCGCCTCCACCGTCGCGCCACCGGCCTCCTGCGGCTTCGCGGCTTCACCCTCCGCCCGCCGGCGGTGCTCCCTCGCACCCGCCGCTTCGCGCGCCGTCACCGCTCGGCGCCGTCCCAGCCCCGCACGATGGCGTCGGCCATGCGCGCCACCCGCGCCATGTCCGGCACGTCGTGGACCCGGACGAGGTCCGCCCCGGCGGCGATCCCCAGCGCCACGGCCGCGGCGGTGCCCGGCAGCCGCTCCGGGATGGTCTCGGGGAAGCCGAGGACCCGCCCGATGGTCCGCTTGCGCGACGGGGCGTGCAGGATGGGCCGGCCGAGGGCACGCAGCTCGCCGAGCCGGCGCGTGTGCTCGAGGTCCTGGGCGATGGTCTTGCCGAAGCCGAATCCGGCGTCGACGATCACCTGCTCCCGCGGCAGCCCTGCGGCTGCCGCGCGGCCGATCGCCGCCTCCAGGAATGCCGCGATGTCCGCCATGAGCTCGTGGTAAGCCGTGCCGGGCTGGCTGTGCATCACCACGGCGGGGGCGCCGTGGCGGGCGGCCACGGCCGCCATGCCGGGGTCGGCCAGCGCGTCGACATCGTTGACGATGTGCGCCCCGGCGGCAAGGGCCGCCTCCGCCACCGCGGCCCGGCGCGTGTCCACCGAGATGGGCACGCCCAGGCCGGCCACCTCCGCCAGGACCGGCAGCAGGCGCCCGGCCTCCTCGGCGGCGGCCTCACCGCCGTGGTCACGCGCCTCGCTCGACTCCGCCCCGATGTCCACGATGTCGGCGCCGTCGGCCACGGCCTGGCGCACGCGGGCCACCGTCTCCGCCACGCCCGGCAGCCGGCCGAGCTCCTCCGAAAAGGAGTCCGGCGTCACGTTCACGATGGCGACGACATACGTCTTGCGCCCGAACGGCAGGGTGAAGGGGCCGGCGCGCACGGGCGGGGGGGCATCCGCCGGCGGCACGGGGGGCGGCGGCAGGGCCGCCAGGGCGGCGGCCAGATCCCCAGACCCCAGCGCCGCGCCAAGGGCGGCGCACTGGGCGGGGGTGGCGGCGATCAGGGCGCTCGTGGCCGGGGACGGCGGGGCGCCGGCCGGCGCGAGGGCAATGGCCACCCCCACGCGCTCCGCGGCCCGGCGCAGCCCTGCCGCGGCCTCGGGGCCAAGCCCGTCCATGGCGATGTGGGCCTGCCAGTTGGCCGCGGCCCAGGCGGCCGCGTCCCCCGGATACCCCATCGCCGCAAGCTGCCGCGCCACATCGGCCGGCCCGGCCAGGGCGAGGCGGCGGGCGGGGCTCATCGGACCCGGTTGATGAGGGAGAAGGCCTCCGCCCGCGTCTTCTCGTCGTCCATGAACTCGCCGCGCACGGCGGAGGTGACGGCCCGGCTGCCGGGCTTTCTGATGCCGCGCATCGTCATGCAGAGGTGCTCGGCCTCGACGACGACCAGCACGCCGTGGGGCTGCAGCCGGTCCATGATGGCGTCGGCCACCTGCCCGGTCAGGCGCTCCTGCACCTGGGGGCGGCGGGCCGCCGACTCCACGCAGCGCGCCAGCTTCGAGAGCCCGGTGATGCGGCCGCCCGACGGGATGTAGGCCACGTGGGCGGTGCCGACGAAGGGCAGCAGGTGGTGCTCGCAGACGGAGTAGAACGGGATGTCGCGGACCACGACCATCTCCTCGTGGTCGCTGTCGAAGACGGCCGTCAGCTCGTCGCCCGGGTCGCGGCCGATCCCCCAGAACAGCTCCGCGTAGGCCCGCGCCACCCGGGCCGGCGTGTCGCGCAGTCCCTGGCGGCCGACGTCCTCGCCCATGGCGTCCAGGATCTCGGCGACGGCCCGCTCGATCCGGGCGCCGTCGAAGCGCAGGGGGATGTAATCGTCATTACGATTGTGATCGCTCGCCATCGAGCCCGCCCCCGATCCCTCGGACCGAATCGTAGGCTTGCTCGGGCGGCGCGTCAAAAAGACGGGCCCAGCCGCCGAGCACCCAGTCGACCAGAGGCGCGAACACAAAGCCGACCGCCAGCCCCCCAGCCAGGCCCAGTACGCAGCGCAGGAACGACACGGCCACGGGCGTGTCGGTGGTGGCGAACGAGTTGATCACCGAGGCGACGGCGGCGCTGCCGCCCAGGACAAACAGCAGGTACCAGCCCGACAGGCGGCGGCGCTGGGCCAGCCCCAGCCACACCAGGCAGGGGTAGCCCACCACCAGCTCCTTGATCCGCGGCCGCACCGGCAGCGCGGCCTGCAGTGCCTGGCGGAAG
>JAJYVM010000431.1 GCA_021792015.1 Bacillota bacterium
ATTCCCCCGACCAACTACAGCCAGCTGAAGAGCGCCGGTTTCTCCATGGTCACGGGGCAGGACGCCGCTGAGTTCTACTACCTGGGCTTCGCCCCGAAGGAAGCCCCCTTCGGCAACAAGCTGGTGCGGCAAGCCATCGCTCACGCCGTGGACAAAGCAACCATGTGCAAGCAGGTGCTGTACGGGTTGGTGCAGCCGATCGGCACGCCGTTTGCCAGCTTTTCGCCGGCCTATTTCAGCGAGTTCAACGATCCGTACCCGTACGATCTTGCCAAAGCAAAGGCCCTGCTGGCGCAGGCCGGCCACGCAAGTGGCATCTCCTTTACCATCCCGACGCCGAACAACTTCCCCGAGCTCGGCCAGTTCGCGCAAATCCTGCAGGCTGACCTCGCGAAGATCGGATGCACCGTGAAGATCACTCCCATGGACCCGGCACAGTGGTACCCGATCTTGGACGGCGGCACCTACCAAGGAAACTTCTCGTTCGCCGGCGGGACGCAGATGTATCCAACCCTCATCGCGGGTAGCGGCAACTTCGCGCCGCAGCATAACACCGTGTGGCCCAACGGAACCCCGCCTGCCGCATACGCGCAGGGCCTGCTGGCGGCCAACGCGACACTGGATCCAACGGCTCAGAAGAAGGCGCTTCGCCAGATGGTGACCAGCTTGGTCGATGAGTGCTGGGTGGTGCCGATCGCCTTCCGGCAGACCTTCTTCGCCCTGAAGCCGCAGGTGCATGGCTTCAGCTTCGGGATCTTCAACCAGCCCCGCATGGCAGGCGTCACCATCAGTTGAGGGACCGGGCCGAGGCCGCAGCAGGGGGGAGCGATGGCTGTGTGGACCTTCGTCGGCCGCCGCCTGGCACAGCTGGTGCCGACCCTTGTGGTGGTCTCGGTCCTGGTTTTCCTTTTGATCCACCTCATCCCCGGAAACCCTGCGTACGTGATTCTCGGCGCCCAGGCCACGCCGGGACAGGTGGCGGCGGTGACGAAAGCAATGGGCCTCGACCGACCGCTGGCGGTGCAGTATTGGATCTGGCTTCAGCACGTGTTGCACGGCGACCTCGGCCAGTCGTACATCAATGGCTTCCCGGTCGCGAAGCTCCTGGCCCTCAAGTTCCCGGCGACGCTGGCATTGGCGATCGGTGCCCTCGTGATCGCCCTCGGCGTGGGTGTTCCCGCGGGCGTGGCGGCCGCGGCGCGTCCTGGATCGCTCCTCGATCGCACGGTGCTGACCGCCACCTCCCTGGGCATGGGGGTGCCAACCTTCTGGTTGGGCATCCTGCTCATCCTGGCCTTTTCGATCTCCCTCCACTGGCTGCCCCCGTCCGGCTACGTGCCCTTCACGCAAGCACCCGGACAGGCCCTGCGCGACCTGGTGCTTCCGGCCGTGACGCTGGGCGTTTGGGAAGGGGCGCTGTTGGCCCGCTTCTCCCGCAGCGCCACGGCCGATGCGCTGGGCCAGCTCTACGTCCGGACCGCCCGCGCCAAGGGCCTGTCCCAGCGCCGGATCTTGTGGGGCCACGCGGTTCGCAACGCCCTGATCCCGGTGCTCACAGTGTTCGGCATCCAGTTCGGCGGCCTGCTCGGCGGAGCGGTGATCACCGAGGCCGTGTTCGACTGGCCCGGCGTCGGTCGTCTGCTCGTCACCTCGATCCTGGAACGGGACTACCAGGTCGTGCAGGCCGTAATCCTGGTGGCGGTGGTGGTTTTTCTGCTCGTCAACCTGCTGACCGATCTGGCGTACGGCCTCGCCGATCCGAGGATCCGCCTACGGTGAGCGAGCCGGTGATGGCGGAGAGGGACATCCCCGCCGGCCGCCAGCGACCCGAACGGGCTTCCCGGCGGTGGACGCCTGAGCTGTGCGTGAGCGTCGGCGTGCTGGGGCTGGCGGTTGTCGCCGCCGTGGCGGCTCCCTGGGTGGCGCCCTACAGCCCCACGGCGATCACGGCGCACGCGTTTGCGCCGCCGAGCGGAGCGCACCTGTTCGGTACGGACCAGTTGGGGCGCGACATCTTCAGTCGTGTCGTCTACGGAGCGCGCATCTCGTTGGGCACGGCGGGATTTGCGGTCGTCAGCTCGGGGTTGATCGGCGTGACGCTGGGGCTGCTGTCGGGGTACTTCGGCGGTCTCCTCGACGCCCTGGTCATGCGGGCGATGGACATTGTGTTCGCCTTCCCGGCCATTCTGCTCGCCATGGGCCTCGTGGCCATCATGGGGGCGGGCACCGATAGCGGCGCCATTGCGATCGCTGTGGTCGGGATCCCGGCCTTTGCGCGCCTGGCGCGGGCCGGGATGCTGGTGGAGCGAGAAAAGCCCTATGTCGAGGCCGCCAAGGCCCTGGGGTGCAGCGATCTGCGCATCATCTTCCGCGCGGTGCTGCCAAATGTGACCGGTCCGCTGCTCGTGCAGGCGGGTATTGGCGCCACGCTGGCGGTGCTGCTGCAGGCCTCCCTGAGCTTTCTCGGCTTGGGTCCGGCACCACCTGCGCCTTCGTGGGGCGAGATGCTGAGCCAGAGCCGGGTCGTGCTGTACCAGGCACCGTGGTACGGGATCTTCCCAGGGGTAGCGCTCACGGCGGTCGTGCTGGCCCTGAACACGATCGCCGATGGTCTCCAGCGCTTTCCGCGTCTCGGGTCGGGCCCAACGGCTGGGGGGTGACGCTCGACATGGCGGAAATGGGTGTGCTGGTGGTGGGTGCCGGATTCATGGGCGCCAAGTTCGCGCGGTTGCTGTATCAGCGTTCGGACGTCCGCGTGCGAGCGGTTTGCGATGTGGATTTTCGGCGGGCCGAGGCGCTGTGTGCGCAGGTCGGGGGGGTACCTCTCACCGACCTTGGCGCCGGGTTTGAACTTCCGGACGTTCACGCGGTGGTGGTCGCCACGCCGGAGCAGGAGCACCTGCAGGCATGCCTGTCGGCCGCCGCCGCGGGTCTGCCGACGTTGGTCGAAAAGCCGCTCGCGGCCGACCCGGACGCAGCGCGTCAGATCATGGTGGCCTTCGCCCGTGCTGGGGTCCCGTGCCTGGTCGGGCACGTGCTGCGGTTTGACGCCCGCTACCGTTTGGGCTGGCAGGCCGTCCAGGCCGGGGACATCGGTGCGGTCCACAGTCTGTATGCACGGCGCCTGAACGGCCGCTCGGCGCAGGACCGCCTGGCCGGGCGTTGCTCGCTGGCCATGTTTCTCGGCGTGCATGACTATGACCTCGCCCGCTGGTACTTCGGGCAGGATCCCGTGCGCGTCTATGCTCAGTCGACGCGGGGTGTGCTGGCGGATCAGGGCTACGACGTCGCCGACACCACAACAGCCGTGCTGACCTTCGCCGGCGGCGGGGTGGCCACGATCGAGGCCGGATGGATCCTGCCGGCCGGGTGGCCGTCGGGGCGTGAGCAGCGCTTCGAGGTGGACGGCGAGGCAGGTCGCATCACCATCGAAGGCACGTTCGACGGGCTGGCCATCGGCAATGCTGGGGGAACCCGCTGGCCGGATACGACGGCCTGGCCGGAGCTTGACGGCGCCATCGCGGGCTCGCTTGGCCGCGAGGTGGATCACTTCATGAGC
>JAJYVM010000432.1 GCA_021792015.1 Bacillota bacterium
GCTGACCGGCACTCCCCGGCATGGGGAGCGCGCCAGCCAGGTCGGCGGCCGCGCGCACACTGGCGCCGGAGGCCTGCAGCATCCCCTGCAGCGCGGCCCGCCGGACGCGGTCGCCGATGGCCAGGATGATGGGGAGCGGCCCGGGGTCGTCGGCGGCCACCAGCGGCAGCCAGAGCGAGAAGCGGGCGCCACCCTCGGGCGCATTCTCAGCCGTGAGCCGGCCGCCATGGTGACGCGCCACCGCCTGGCACACAGCCAGGCCGAGCCCCGTGCCGTGGGCCTTGGTCGTGAATTCAGGCTCAAAGATCTGTGCCAGGTCGGGCTCCGCAATCCCCGGGCCACTGTCGTGGACGGACAGCACCACCCCGTCGCAACGGCGCTCCACGGCGAGCTCGATGCGCCGCCCACCGCCCGGCTCCGTGGCGGTGTCCACCGCGTCGGCGGCATTGCGGACAAGGTTGAGAACGAGCTGGCGGATCTGCTCCGGGTCGAAGCGGGCCGGCGCCGGTTCCCCGAGGCGCGTCACCACGACGAGCCCACGCCCGTACAGGGCGGCCTCGATGGCGGGCATGATCTCGCCCACGAAGCGGCTGAGGTCGGCCGGGGCGGCCGCCATCTCCGCCGGTTTGCCGAGGAGCAGGAACTCGCTAAGCAGATGGCTCACGCGGTCGACCTCGTCCGTGGCCATCTCCGCGTAGCGGCCCGCAAGGTCGGGCTTGTGGCCGCTGCGGATCAGACTGAGCAGCCCACGGACCACCGTCAGCGGGTTGCGGATCTCGTGCGCCAGCATGCGGGTCATCTGGGCCGCGGTCTCCAGGTGCGCCAGCTCTTCGAGCGCCCGCCGGTACTCCCCTTCCAGGGTGCGATCGTCGGCTCGCAGGATCCAGCCGGACCGCGCGGCCCCGTCCAGGAGCGGCACGAGCTCCCAGTCGACGGTGGCCGTGCGCTGTCCAACCGCCAGCGGATCCAGGTGCCCGCGCGCCCCGGGCCAGCCGCCGCCGGCCAGGACGGAAGCCCACGGGACGGGCCACGCATCGGCGCGACGGCCTGGGAGCTGAAGCAGGGGCACGCCGAGCAGCCGGGCTGCCGCCGCATTCGCGTGCACGATCACGCCGCCGGGGTCGAGGACCATGAAGGCGCTGCTGAGGGGCCCCAGCACGCGGGCCAGCTGATCCCGCACCAGGTCGAAGAGCCGCTCGATCTCCAGCACCACCAGCGCCTCCTGCGCCATGGCGGGAAGCAGCGCTTCCGCCCGCCGGTGGTCGGCCGCACCGCGCACGGCCAAGTGGCAGCGGACATGGCCGCTTCTGGCCTCGGCCAGGATGAGCTCGGGATCGGAGGCGTCCGTGGCGTCCGTGGCGTCCGTGGCGTCCGTGGCGTCCGTGGCGAGGGCCGGATCACCGCCGACGATACGGCGCGGGGAGGCCGGGCCGCCATATTCAAGCCAGCTCGCGGGCGCGTCGAGCAGCAGGACGAGGGCGCTGACGAGAAGGGTGAGCGCCCGCTCCACGGCGGCCGCCTCGCCCGTGAAGAGGGACAGCGTGGACTGGTTGAACTGCCGGAGGGTCGTCAGATCGACCGCGCGTTCGCCGCCGTCTGGGCCCTCGACGAGCGCAAGCAGGAGGCTGCGCAGCAGACCGGCGGCGACCGCGACCAACTCGGACGGCGGCGGGCCGCCCTCCCCCGCGGCGCAGGGGCAGGCGCGCGCCGCCAGCCACAGGGATCCCGAGAGAGGGAGCGCCGTCGCTTGAGCGGCGCTGAGCTCAAGCGACCCGTACGCTTCCCCGCAGCGGGGGCAGCACGCCGGCAGGGACACGACGACACGGTCGGGGGCCACGACCGCAAGGTTGAGGCCCAGCCCCACGGCCGCTTCCTCCATGAAGCGGCGCCAGCGGGGAGACTCGAGGACTCGCTCGGCTCCGTCCATTGGAGAGTCCCCTTCCGGACGGCGGTACCGGTGCTGATTCCTTGGCGCCCGGTGGACGCCTACCGCCGTGGACGCCGCATGGCAGATGTCGGGGAGCTTCGCCTCCTCGCAAGTGACGGAGGAGCCCTGGTCCATAACTGGGCCGGCTCTCACGTCTGGGCATTGGGGGCAGAACCCCAATCCTTTACCTTGGCCACCATGCTTGGAGTTCCTGTCGGCGGTTCCGCTGCTGGAAACCGCAAGTTCCGACAGGTATTGCGACACGCTGGCGGCACCATACGAAGGGGGTCGGCGGTTTATGGTCTTCCTCGTGGCTGAGCGGCGGAGGTCATCGTCCAAGACGGATGGGCACCCCCGATTCGTGCTCTGCAGAGGCTGTTGGGTGACGGGGGCTGCGCCGTCTACGCCGTGGCGGGCGGGGCGGAGGTCCTGCGGCTCCTGGCAACCGGTGCCGCGGTCGACGCCCTGCTGACCGACCGGTTCATGCCCGGTATCCGGCGACCCGATCTCGCCCACGCGACTCGCTCAGACGGCCGCCACCCCGAGGCGCCGAACCTGCGGCTCACGGGTGCGGCTGAGGGGGCCGAGGCCCACCGCGCACCGCATCAGCACCAGTCCGTGATCCAAGAGCCATTCACCGTCGCGACCCTGGTGGGCGCGCTGCACGAGCCAATGGGCGTCACGCGCCAGGGGTCGGCCTGAGGCGGACCTCACCGCCGCCCCCACCGGCAGCAGGTGCCGCCGCCCCCGGTGTCGCAGTGACTGGCCGGGGGGGCGTCCACCGTGCGCATCGGGGAGCTGGCGGCGCTGGCTGGCGTGAGCACCCACACGATCCGCCACTACCACCGCATCGGCCTGTTGCCGGAGCCGGCCCGCGAGTCGAACGGCTACCGCGCCTACGGGGTGCGCGACGCGGTCCGGCTGGTCCGGGTCCGGCACCTGGTCGGCCTCGGGTGGCGGCTGGATGACGTGGCAGACACCCTGGCCTTCGACGAGGGCCGCGACCTGCGGGAGATCCTCGACGAGCTGCGGGCGGACTTGGCGCGCCACGAGCGCCGCATCGCCGACCAGCGGCGCCGCGTGGAGGCGCTGCTCGCCCGCGACGACTACCTCATGCTGCCCGGCGCCATGGCCGATGCGCTTTCGGCGCACGAGCACGGTCCGGGGATCATCCTTTTATAGCCTTATAGCCGCTTATAGCCGTTGGTGCGGTCGCGTGAAGGCCGCGCGAAGGCGGCATGTGGAGTTGTGTGAAGGCCGCGCGTATGGCCGCGCGATAGCCGCCGGTGCGGTCGCGCGATAGCCGCCGGTACGGCCGCGCGATAGCCGCCGGTACGGCCGCGCGATAGCCGCCTGTACGGTCGGGCAAAGCCGCCGGTGCGGTCGCGCCACGGCAGCCTGTAGGGTCGCCCCATGGCAGGCTGTATGGTCGCGGCGGGCCAGCCGCCGCGACCTCCGGGGGAGAGCCAGGCGTCGCCTCGGCGGCGCCGGGCCCTCCGTGGTGGCCGGTTACCGGTGCTTCGTCACCAGGAGATAGAGCGGCACATCCGCGGGCACCTGCAGCGTCGCCGGGCAGCCGGCAGCGGTCGCGGCGGCGCACGTGAGCGGCGGATACATGGTGGTGATGC
>JAJYVM010000433.1 GCA_021792015.1 Bacillota bacterium
GGCGCCGGCTCACGGTGGCGCTCGCCTTCGCCCTGGCCGAGGCGGCCATGCCCCTGATCGGCGTGCTGGCGGGACTGCTGCTGGGCCAGATCATCGGCGTCTGGGCCAACGTGGTGGCGGGCGCGGTGCTGGTGCTGCTGGGCATTCACATGCTGCGCGAGGGCGGCGGCGCCGACGCGGACGGGCTGCCGGGCAGCAACCTCTTCGTGGCGGCGCTTTCCATCAGCACGGACGAGGTGGCGGCCGGCCTTTCGCTCGGCGCGCTGGGCCTGCCGGTCGGCCTGACCTCACTGCTCGTCGGACTGCAGGCGTTCGGGCTGACGCTTTTGGGCGTCGCCATCGGGCGCGCGGTCGGGCAGGTGATCCGCGAGGGCGCGGAGCGGCTGGGGGCGATCGTGCTGATGGCCCTGGGCTTGCTGATCCTGGTGCAGGCGGTGCCGCGGGTGCTGTAAGCCGGAAGGCGGACGCGCTGAGCGCCCTCGCCGCCTCGCTGCCGCGAATCAGGGTGAGGCGCTCCCGCAAGCACCGCGGCCCGAAGCGCGAATTTGGTGGGCGCGCGAGGGCGCGCCCTCACGCACGCGCTGCGGAAGAGGTTAGCCGTGCTGCTGCAGGTAGGCGAGGACGAGCGCCAGGATCATGAAGACGATCGCCAGGACCGTGGTCATGCGCGACAGGAAGTCGTCGAGGCCCTTCTTCTTGCCGAAGAGGGTCTCGGCACCGCCGCTGATGGCGCCGGAGAGGCCGGCGCTGCGGCCGGACTGCAGCAGAATGGACACGATCAGACCCACGGCCACCACCAGGGTCAGGATCAAGAGCACCGTTGCCACGGTGCAAGCACGCTCCTCAGCACGCGCGGGTGCCGCAATTTCGCCTCATGATATCACAACCGGCGCCGCCAGCCACCGAAACGGGCCTCGCTCCCGAGGGCGTCGGCGATGCGCAGCAGCTCGTTGTATTTGGCGACGCGCTCGCCGCGCGCGGGGGCGCCGGCCTTGATCTGGCCGCAGCCGCTGGCCACGACCAGGTGCGCGATGGTGGCGTCCTCGGTCTCGCCGGAGCGGTGCGACATCACGGCGCGATAGCCGGCGCGTGCGGCGACCTCCATGGCGGCGAACATCTCCGTCAGCGTGCCGATCTGGTTCGGCTTGATCAGGATGGCGTTGCCGACGCCGCCGTCGATGCCGCGGCGCAGAAGGGTCGTGTTCGTGACGAACACGTCGTCGCCGACGAGCTGCAGGCGGTCGCCCAGGGTCGAGGTCAGGGCGGCCCAGCCCTCCCAATCGTCCTCGGCCATGCCGTCCTCGATGGAGACCAGCGGGTAGCGGCCCGCCCAGTCCGTGTAGCGCTCGATCAGCTGGCCGGCGTCGCAGTCGCGCCCCTCGAAGCGGTAGGTGCCGCCCTTGCCGAACTCGCTCGCGGCCGGATCGAGGGCGAGGGCGACCTGCTCGGCGGGGCGGTAGCCCGCGCGCTCGATGGCGGCCAGCAGCAGGTCCAGGGCCTCCTCGGTCTTGCTGAGGCGCGGCGCGAAGCCGCCCTCGTCGCCCACGCCCGAGGCGAGGCCGCGGTCGACCAGCAGGCGGTGCAGGGTCTGGTACACTTCGGCGGCGGCGCGCAGGGCCTCGGGGAAGCTCGGCAGGCCGTGCGGCACCAGCATGAACTCCTGGATGTCCAGGCCGTTGTCGGCATGGCGGCCACCGTTGATCACGTTCAGCATCGGGACGGGCAGCTCGGCCGCCAGGGCGCCGCCGAGGTAGCGGAAGAGCGGGGTTTGCTGGGCACGGGCGGCGGCGTGGGCGGCGGCCATCGACACGCCGAGGAGGGCGTTGGCGCCGAGGCGGGACTTGTCGGGGGTGCCGTCCAGGGCGATCAGGGCGGCATCGAGGCCCGACTGGTCCTCGACGGGGCGGCCGATCACGGCGCCAGCGATCTCGCCGCGCACGGCGCCGACGGCCTGGCGCACGCCCTTGCCCAGGTAGCGGGGGCCGCCGTCGCGGCGCTCGATGGCCTCGTGCGAGCCGGTCGAGGCGCCAGAGGGGACCGCCGCGCGGCCCCAGGCGCCGCCCTCGGCCGTCACCTCGACCTCGACGGTCGGATTGCCCCGGGAGTCCAGGATCTCGCGGGCGTGCAGGGCGACGATCTTGCTCAACGCGTTCGGCCTCCTCCGGTGGGGCGGGGCGCACGGCAGGGCCGGGCGCACGGCGGAACTGGCGGACAATGGGGACGGGCGGTCGGTGGCCTCAGCGAGCGACGGAAACGGCGCCACGGGCCGGGCGAACGGGGGACGCGGGCGGGCCCGGCAAACGACGAGCGCAGTGGACCACGGACGCAGGGACCTGCGGACCGGGCGCGCTTGCGGGCACCGCTACCTGCCCCGCCCGCCGGGAACCAGCGAGCGGCCGTCCATCGCCGCCGGCTGGCGGAGGCCCAACAGGTGCAGCAGCGTCGGGGCGGCGTCGGCGAGGCGGCCGCCGCTGCGCAGACGGGCCCGGCCGTCCGAAACCAGGATGCAGGGCACGGGGTTGGTGGTATGCGCCGTATGCGGCCGGCCCGTGGCGGGGTCGATCATCACCTCGGCGTTGCCGTGGTCGGCCAGGATGAGGCAGGCCCCACCCTGCTTGCGGACGGCGGCCACGACGTCGCCCAGGCATCCGTCCACGGCCTCGCAGGCGGCCACGGCCGCCGCCATGCTCCCCGTATGGCCCACCATGTCGGCGTTGGCGAAGTTGAGCACGACCAGCGAGAGACCGCCGGCGGCGATGCGCGCGCAGGCCTGATCCGCCACCCCGCGGGCGCTCATCTCCGGCTTCAGGTCGTAGGTGGCGACCTTCGGCGAGGGGACCAGGATCCGCTCCTCGCCGGGCAGCTCCGTCTCGTCGCCGCCGTTGAAGAAGTACGTGACATGCGCGTATTTTTCCGTCTCGGCGATCCGCAGCTGGCGCAGGCCCGCGGCCGCGACGCTCGCGCCCAGGCCGTCGCGGATCGGCTCGCCGGGGAAGGCGACCGGCAGCTTGAACGCGGCGTCGTACTCCGTGAAGGTGGCGGCGCGCAGCCTGGGCGTCCTCGGGCGCCGGAAGGCGTCGAAGGCCGCGTCGAAGAGGATGCGGGTGATCTGGCGCATGCGGTCCTCGCGGAAGTCGAAGCAGATCACCACGTCGCCATCGGCCATGGGGGCCGGCTCCCCCACCACCGTCGGCCTGATGAATTCGTCGGTCTCGCCGCGCTCGTACGCCTGCGCCACAGCGTCCGCGGCGGTGGGCGCCCTCTCCCCCTCGCCGAGGACGAGGGCCCGATAGGCGGCCTCCTCGCGCTCCCAGCGCTTGTCCCGGTCCATGGCGTAGTACCGGCCCAGGACGGTGGCGACGCGGTGGCCCGCGAGCTGCTGCAGGTAGCCGCCCGCGCTGTCGGGCGGGGTGTCGCGGCCATCGGTGATGGCGTGGATCACCACGTCGTCCTGCCCGGCGCGCTTGGTGAGCTCGAGCAGAGCCAGGAGATGGCGGATGTGACTGTGCACGCCGCCGTCCGAGCAGAGGCCAAGCAGGT
>JAJYVM010000434.1 GCA_021792015.1 Bacillota bacterium
ACGTCAGCGGTACGCCCGAGGTCTCCGTGGGCCAGCAGGTGCAGGGCTTTGGCACGTGGCGGGGCGACACCCTGACGGCCAAGGCGTGGCGGGTTCTGCCCGACCATGTCGGCGGCACCGTCGCCTCGGTCTCGGGCGACAGCGCCAAGGTGACCGAGCCCGGCGGCAGCATCGTGACGGTCACCTGGACCAGCAGCACGACCTTCGGTGCGGGTCCGAACCGCAGCGCCTCGGCCAGCGCCGTGGTCGCCGGCGCCCACATCCAGGCGCAGGGCCAGCTCAGCGGCGGCGTCCTGGCGGCGACGCGCATTGACGTCATGCCGGCTCCGCCCGCTTCGCCCGCTTCGCCCGCTTCGCCCGCTTCGCCGGCTCCGCCCGTTCCGCCCGCCTCCGGCCAGCGGTCTGCGGGAACATAGCCGGCGGCATGCGGAGTGCATCCATGCCGGACGCCGAAAGGCCGCGCGTGCTGGTGGTCGACGACGAGGCGGCGATCCGCGACTACCTGAGCCTGGGCCTGCAGTACGAAGGGTTCGACGTGCATCCGGCGGCGGACGCGGGTCAGGCCCGCGCCGCCGCCTCCGCCTGGCGCCCGCACGCGGCCGTACTGGATGTCATGATGCCGGGGGAGGACGGCTTCGCGCTGGCTCGCGCCCTTCGCGCCGCCGACGCCCACCTGGTCATCATCTTCCTCACAGCCAAGGACGCCGTGGACGACCGCGTCGCCGGCATCGAGCTTGGCGCCGACGACTACCTGCTCAAGCCCTTCGCCTTTGCCGAGCTGGTGGCCCGCCTGCGCCGCCATCTCCGCCGCCAGGCTCCCGCGCTGTCCGAGATCTTGCGCTGGGGCGAGCTGGCGTTGGACCCGGCCGGCCACCGGGCCGAGCTCGCGGGCCGCCCGCTCGACCTCACCGCGCGCGAGTTCGACCTGCTGCACTGCCTGCTGCAGCATCCAGGCCAGGTCCTGAGCAAAGGCACCCTTCTCGACCGCGTGTGGGGTTATGACTTCTACGGCGACGACAACGTGGTCGAGGTGTACGTGCGCTATCTGCGAGAAAAGCTGGGCGACGGCGACCGGCGCATCATCCAGACCGTCCGCGGCGTCGGCTACCGGTTGGGTGGATGATGCCGAGATGCCGTGCGCAAGCGCGAGCGGCAGAGTGGACGCCGGCAGCGCGGCCGCATCGAAGCTGGACCCGCCGGCGCCGGGTTGGGTCGGGCCAAGGTGGGGAAGAGCCATGGAGCGAGTGAAGCGAGGCTGGACCGCTGCCACATCGCGATGGCGTATGTTGGCTGCGCCGCGGCAGGGCTCCCTTCGGCGCCGGCTGCTGGCCGGGTTTCTCGCCGTCCTGGCTGCGGTGCTCATCGTCTCCGCCCTGTTCCAGTACTTCGCGCTGCGCAGCTTCCTGATCCGAGCGGCCGCCTCGCGCCTGCAGACGGAGGCGCGCGCGGCCGGCCCACAAGGCGCCGCGGCGCTGGTGCGCGCGCTGGCCGACCCGCAGACGGCCGTGTGGGTCCTGACCGCCGACCACACGATCGCCGCGGCGTCGGCGGAAACCGTGGACATGCCCGTCGACCCCCGGACCGTCCGTCCGCCGTGGACCGTGACGGGCGACACCCTGGTGGTGCGCGTGCCCGTGGGCGGCGGAAGCCTCGCTCGCCGGCCGCCCCCGGGTCCGGGTCCCGGTCCGGGTCCCGGTCCGGGTCCGATAGCGGGCGGCACCATTGTCCTGGCGACCTCGCTGGCGGATGTCACCGGTGTGCTGGACAGCGAGGTCCGGCTGCTGGGCTTTGGGAGTCTGGCGGCGTTGGTGGCGGCGGCCTTCGCCGCCGCCTGGACCCTCGCGCGCAGCCTCCGGCCCCTGCAGGCCATCGCGGCCACGGCAGACGCCGTCAGCGCAGGCTCCCTGGACCGGCGCGCCGCAAAAAGCGGCCTGCCGGCGGAGCTCGCCGCCGTGGCCACGGCGCTCAACGGGATGCTGGACCGCCTGGCCGCAGCGCTGCGGGAGGAGCGGGCCGCCAAGGCCCGTATGCGCCAGTTCCTCGCCGACGCCTCGCATGAGCTGCGCACGCCGCTGACCGCCGTGCTCGGGTATCTGGAACTGTGGCGGCAGGGGGCCGGACGCGGGGAGGCGGAGCTGGAGCAGGGGCTGGAGAACGCCCACAACCAGGCCCGGCGCATGGCTGGTCTGGTCGACGGCCTGCTGGCCCTGGCGCGGGTCGAGGAGGCCGGCGCGCAGGTGGCGCCGTTCGATCTGTCGACCGTCCTCACCGAGCTGAGTGGGGAGGAGCTGGGCGAATCCGTGCGCTGGCCCGAGGCCGGGCCCGCGGTGCGCATCCGCGGTAACCGCGACGCGGTGGCGCGGGCCGTCCGCAACCTCGTGGGCAATGCCCTGAAGTTCGGCCCGCCGGATGGCCCGGTCGACGTCAGCCTTCAGGCCGCGGGGGGCTGGGCCGTGCTTGAAGTGGCCGACCGCGGACCGGGGATCGATCCGTCCGACCTGCCCCGTGTCTTTGAGCGCTTCTACCGCGGCAAGTCGCGGCGGCCCGGCAGCGGACTCGGGCTGGCCATCGTCGCCGCCGTGGCGCAGGCGCATGGGGGCAGCGCCGAGATCGCGCCCCGCCCCGGTGGAGGTAGCATCGCGCGGCTGCGGCTGCCGCTGGCACCGTAAATCTGTCCCCGCCACGAACCCGCACCTGGCCTATCCCACCCGCCACGTCGCTACGGCGGCCGCGTGGGAAGATGCTGTGACCCGCCACGCCCGTTTTGGCGCTACCAGATGGGCCCAGAGCCGCCGGCTCATTCGGAGCGAAGGGCCACGATCGGATCCAGGTGGCTCGCCCGGCGGGCCGGGTAGAAGCCGAAGATCACGCCGACTCCCAGGGCGAAGGCGAAGGCGGCGGCGACGGAGGAGGCCGTGACCACGACGTGCCATCCGCCGAAGCGAGCCAGCAGCCGGGCCAGGCCGATCCCGGCGGCGATACCGAGGATGCCGCCGCCAATGCTCAGCAGAAGGGCCTCGACGAGAAACTGCAGCGCGATGGCCGAGCCCGTGGCGCCAAGGGCCTTGCGCAGGCCGATCTCGCGCGTCCGCTCGACGACGGATACCTGCATGATGTTCATGATGCCGATCCCACCCACCAGGAGCGAAACCGTTCCTAAGATCGTGACCTTCGGTGGGCACAGGCTCACCTTCGGCCTACGATGCCGGGCGAACGGTGTTCCCGACCATTTGCGCCGGGGGATCGCACCCCGGGACCGCAGCCAGACCATCGCAAGGCGGGCCTTGCGGCGCACAAGCCACCACAGGTGCCGCCGAGGATAGGGGTATTCCCCTGCCACGGCCTCCCTCGGATCCACCACCCCAACGGGTCGTAGGACCCGTCGGGGACCCCGGGGACGCCGACCACGTGCCTTCTCAGCACGCAGCCTCTGGGCCACACGGCGCCAGTCACTCCAGACGTGCCTCCCGCGATTCCTTGCAGGTAGCGGAAGGGCGGACCTGGACCGGAGCCGCTCCCCA
>JAJYVM010000435.1 GCA_021792015.1 Bacillota bacterium
TCCCTGGGTCCCACCGCCGCCGCCGTTGTCGAAGGTGCCTACAGAGAACGAATCATTGGGGGATGCTTGTCCGCCGTTGCCGCCCATGGCGCCGCCACCGCCGCCGCCGTACGCACTACTACTAGAAGAGGTCCCCGCGCCAGCGCCGCCCTGGGCTGTGTTGTCGTCGATCGTGCTGTTTTCCACCGTCACCGCGCCACCGTGGGAAAAGATCGCGCCCCCGGCGCCCAAGCCGCCGCCACCACCGTAAACGCTGGCGCCGCCGGCGCCGCCCTGCGCCAGACCATCCTCCAGGAGGATGTTATTCAGCGTCAGATTGCCCTGGGTGCTGACACCGGGCACGCCGGGCTGCACCGTGCCGGAGGCGTTCTGCACCTGCGGCGCCGAGACGTGAAAGAAACGGAAGGCAGGAGTGCCAGCAGCCGTCGAGCGCTGGATGATCGCCATGATGCTCGAGCTGCTTTCCACCGTGACGGTGCCCGTTACGTCCGGTAGCCCGTTGGGGCCGTCGACATAATTGTTGACTGAAGTCAGCTCATACGGTCCGTGCGACGGATCGAGCACGATGGTGTACGGTCCCGTCATCGCTCCCGTGCCGCACTCGTTGCTTGCGTTGTTGTCCTGGGCCGCCTGCATGGCATTGACCAGAGAACACTGCGCGGGTACCTGGATCGTGGTCCCTGCGCCGGCCAAAGCCGGCGACGCAAACAATCCCATGTCCGCACACCAGGCGACAAGGAACACTGCCGCGATGGTCCAAATGCGGATCTGCCGAAAACATGTTCTTCCCATCCTCGGCGTGATCCCCCTTGCATGCATGGCGAGGCACCGACCCCAGAATTCGCCAGACTTGCCTCTCCTATCGTGGCAAGAGGCCGAAATTGTAAGACTTGCTGGTGTTGGTGCCGACATTCCGCGTCCCGGGTGTCCAGGATTCCGTGTCACCCTTCAATTCACTGGACGGTGCCGCGATGGGATCTCAGCCTCGCCAGCGAGTTCGCTGCCGAGGCATCGCGGCCTGTTGCCGGCAACGGCCACACGCAGGCCGGGGGCACCCCTCTCCGGAGGCATTCGCCGCCCGCAGGCGGCGCGCGTCGGGCCAGGCCCGAATATGGATCGGCCGGATCGGGGGCGGCGAACCGATGGATGAGGCCGCCACGGGCACGCCGGACGGTCTGGGGGACGCACAGGTGCGGCTGATGCAGGGCCTGGCTCAGGAGGCACGATGCTGCGTCCGGAGATTCTCATTCGCGGCGCGACCGTCGTGGAGCTTGCCTGGGGGTTCGGCAAGGATTGGGCGGAGCTGGGCGACACCTGGCGCCACCGCCTGTGGCGCCAGGCCGACGGCAGCGGCCAGCTGGACGCCTGGGCCTGGGCGCGCCTCCCGTACACCGTGGCGCGCGGCGACAGATCCACATCCGCGTCGCACAGCGCGGACTTGACCTGGGGCAGGTCCATCCGGACGGCTCGGGGCTGCTGGACGAGATCATCGGGTGGTAGCCGGAGCATGGGATCCGCGGGAAGTCGCCGCGCAGGTGCGGAGTGGCCAGGAAGCGGGTCCTGCCGTCCTGCCGCGCCATCACCGGCGCGGGAAGCTGGCGGCCGTCCGGGGTGACTTTCAAGCGGCGCGCGCCGGTGGGCCTGCGTGGTGCGGAGGCGGCGAGCTGCCGCCTCCGCACCAAGGAAGTTGGGGATCCGGCCCTCGATGGGGAACGGGAACCGCGCCGCACCGGCCGCACGCAGGGCCCGGTAGGCCGCGGCGCGCGCTTCGGCCCCGGTCGTTCAGCCGCGGGCGACGAAGAAGGGCGGCTCGATGCCGTTGAGGCGGCCGTAGAGCATCAGCTGGCCCTTGTGGTGGATCTCGTGGTCGCAGGCGGTGGCGAGCCACTGGCTGGCCGGCAGCGTCATGTTCATGATGCCCGGCCGGGGCGTGGCCAGTTGCTCCTCGGTCATGGCGCGCAGCGCGGCGGCGTCGCCTTCCGTCAACTGGGCGAGGGCGGCGCGGATGCCGTCCAGGTCGGCGGGGCGCTGCGGGCGCTCGCCCTGGGGGGCGTTGCCGAGCGCCAGCTGCACGAACATGTGGTGGGCGCCGGCCATGTGCCAGATCAGGTCGCCGACCGACATCGCGTCGGGCCAGGGCCGGTAGTCGAGCTTGTCGGCGGGGAAGCGTCCGGCCGCGTCGATGGTCGCCTTGCGGTGGGCCAGGAAGTGGCCGGCCAGCTGCTCGCCCTGCTTGCTCATCCGCTGCATCGCCTGCCTTCCGAGGTTGTGGGCCTGTCCAGGGCAAGCGTAGCGCTGCCGGCGAGCCCGTGCCAGTCTGGGAGGGGATGGGGTGTGGCCGTGCCGAGCGATGGCGGCGTGCTGCGTGACGGCGGTGTGGTGCTCTGGCCGCTGCCGGAGGGGGCGGGCGGCGGGGCCGCCTTCACACTCGAGGTTGGCGGTGTGGCGGCTGGGCAGGGTCGGGTGCAGCCGGCCGCCGGGCGGCGAGGCCAACAGGTCGAGATCCAGCTGGCGGGGGTGGGGTGGGAATCCGGCGTCGCCCGAACGGCCATCCGCCTGCTCACGGACCATGCGTTGGGCTCCGGCGTGGATGCGGTGTTCGCGCTGGGCGTGACCGCCGGGGCGCAGGGGGCGTTTGCCGCCAACCGCTACGTGCCCTTTCGGCCGGGGGCCCTGCCCGGCCGCTGGGATCTGATCTGCCGCCGCGCCTACTTCGAGGGCCGGGCGGCGGCGCTCCCGCACCCGGGCCCCGATGGCGTGCGGGCGGCGGATCAGCCGCACGGGGCCATGGTGGTGGTGCACCGGCGGAGACCGGCCCTGGAGGTGCTGGTGCTGCACCGGGCGGGGCTGGGGGAGGACGGGGACTGGGCCTGGACGCCGCCGTCCGGGGCCCGCTTCCCGGCGGAACCGATCGAGGAGTGTGCTGCCCGCGAGCTGCTCGAGGAGACGGGGTTGGATGGCTCGCCGGTGCGGCTGGCGGGCGCGGGGACGGCGCGGTGGTGGGTGTACGGGCTGGAGGTGGGGGCGGACGCCGGCATCGCCGGCGGGCAGGAGCACGACCGGCATGAATGGGTGCCGGCCGACGAGGCCGTGCGGCGCTGCCGGCCGGAGGCCGTGCGGGTGGCCCTGCAGGCGGCGGTGGCACATCTGGCGGGATGATGTCACGTGTGACATCATGCACGCGTCATCGCGGGAGCAGGGTGAGAAATGGCGCGGCAGGCGTTCAGCCTGCGCATCGACCCGGACCTCCTGGCGGGGGCGAGGCAGGCGGCTGCCATCCGAGGGTGCTCGGTCAATGAGTTCATCGTGGATGCCGTCGCCAGGGCGGTGGCCGCGCTCGTGGGCCGAGCCTGGCCCGTGGCACGCTTCGAAGAGACCTTCCCACCGTTCCTAAGATCGTGACCTTCGGTGGGCACAGGCTCACCTTCGGCCTACGATGCCGGGCGAACGGTGTTCCCGACCATTTGCGCCGGGGGATCGCACCCCGGGACCGCAGCCAGACCATCGCAA
>JAJYVM010000014.1 GCA_021792015.1 Bacillota bacterium
CCCTCCGCCCCGTCGCGACGGGGGTTCTGATTCGGCCGGAGCCGTGGCGAGACCTGCCAGACCCGCGCCGTGGCCGCCGCGAGCCGACGGGCTCCCGAGGTCCACACCGTCAGCCGCCAGCCCGCCGTGTGCGGGCACGCCCGGGCCGGCCTGCCGGCGATGCCGCCCAGCAGCCCTGGCGGGCGACGGGGCGCGACACGCACGGGTGGCCGCCCACGCCGCGGATCGCCCACCGGAAGCCGCGCGAGGCCACCCGGCGACCGAGGGTGGGGACCAGCGGCCGGCATGCGCCGCCGAGACGAGACGGCGTGCGAACGAGATATATCCTTGGTATGCGGTGGGGAGGGCGATGGAACAGGCGGGGGGAACCCAGCACACCCGCCCGAGAGGGCACTGCGCCGCAACTCGGCAGCCGTGCGGCCAAGCCGGCGCGGCGCGAGCGGGGCTGCTGCCTCAGTCGGCGACGCCGCCCGAGGGGCGGCAACCGCGCTGGACAACCTGGAAGCGGATGGCCGTGCGCTTCTCCCCGCCGAGCTCCAATTCGACAAAGCCCGGCGCGGCCACCAGATCGACGCCCTCGGCGCCCATGAAGCCGCGGGCGATGGCGATCGCCTTCACGGCCTGGTTCACGGCCTTGGCACCGATGGCCTGGACCTCCACCGTGCCGCTGCCCCGCACGATGCCGGCGAGCGCGCCCGCGACCGACTTTGGGTTGGATGTCGCCGAAACCTTGACGAACTCCACTGCGTCGCCTCCCGTGGCGAATCCTGCGCTGTGGGTTCCAAGGTTCGACGCTTCCTAAGTTTTACCTTCCGTGTTCCACCATGTGAGCCCCAGATCAGGCATCCGGGTTCCAGCCTCGCAAGAGCGCGTCGCGAGCGGCCTCCTGCTCGGCCCGGCGCTTACTGCCGTCGGTGCCGCGGCCGCACGGCCGCCCGTCGACCCGCACCTCGCAGACCCACACCTTCGCATGTTCCGGCCCGTTCTCGGCGATCACGTGGTATGTGATCTGTGCCACACTCTTGGCCTGGACCGCCTCCTGGAGCATCGCCTTGTAGTTGGCGCGGGAGTCGCCCTCGGCCGCCGTGGCCAGTTCCTCCGCCAGATTGCGCAGGATGAAGCTCCGGGCGGCATCCAGCCCCTGGTCGAGGTAGATGGCGCCGACCACGGCCTCGAAGAGGTCTGCCAGCAGGGCGGGCCGGTCCCGCCCGTCGGCCTGCTCCTCGCCCTTGCCGAGCACCACGAAACGGCCGAGGCCCATGGCGCGCGCCCGCAGCGACAGCGCGTTTCCGCGCACCACGGCGGCGCGCAGGCGTGAGAGGTCGCCTTCCGGCATGTGCGGGTAGCGCTCGAAGAGGTAGTGGCCGATGACGAGATCGAGCACCGCGTCCCCCAGGTACTCCAGCCGCTCGTTGGAGGACAGGCCGTCGCCGCGCTCGTTCACGTAGGATGCGTGGTAGCACGCCTGCCGGTACCAGCGCTCGTCCGTGATACGGATGTCGAGCTCGCGCGCCATGGCCTGGAGGTCGACCTCACCACGGCGAGCCAACGCCGTGGCCACAGCGGCCGCCGTCCGGCCAGAGCGCCGGGCACCGCTGCCCGTGCGCGACTTGCGGGTCCCTGCTCCGGAGGTCTCCGGCGCCGGAGCCTTGTCCGCCGCCTGCGTGCGGCGGCGGTGGGCCGGCTTGCCGCGCCGCCGCCCGGTGCCAGGGGCTGCGGGGGCTGCGGGCTCGGTGCCAGCCTTCCCGCCGCCTTGCGCGGACTTCTTGCCGGATTCCGCTCCCGGCGCGGGCGCGCCTCCCTGTGCGGCCGTCCCGTCAACCTGCTGCCCGGTGTCCGGCCGGGATCCCTGCCTGCCCGCGCGCGTCCGCGACTTGCGGCGACTGCCCGCCTCGGCGCCCGGCTCGGCGGCAACCGGGCCCGGCGCGGCTGCCGCGGGCTTGGCCGCATCGGCGGCGCCCGTGCGCGACCGGCCCCGCCTGCGGCGACTGCCCCCAGCCGGCGCGGCCGGAGCCGCGGGGGGTGCTGCCGCATCGAGCGAGCCCACCGGTTCCGCCTGGGCCGGCGAACCACGCTTGCGCGACCGCCTCCCGCCTGGAGGCGCGACTGCCCCGGGGCCGGGCGCCGCGCCCCCGGACGGCGGACCGCCCCCCTGCTTTGCAGGGCTGGCTTCCGGCGCGCCCCCGGCGGCTGGCTGCGCCTTGGCCCGGCCGCGCCGCCCTTTGCCCGCACCCGCGGAAGCATCGCGGCCGGCGCCATTGCGGGTGCCCGTCTGTTCGGCGCCGCCCTGGGGCGCAGCAGCGCCAACCCCCTGGCCGGCCGGTGCGGCCGGACGGGACTTTGCCGCAGTCACTGGCGCCCGGATCGCGCCCGCCTCGGGCTGGACCGACGGCGCAGTGCCGTCCTGGCTGAGCCAGGCCGACCCGGACGCCGCGGTGACCTCGCCGCGTCCCTTCTTCCGGTGACGCCGTCCGCCCCGGCGGCGGCGGGAGCGGCGCCGGGGCTCAGCAAACGACTCGGCCGCCCCGGATGCGGCACCACCCTGCAGGCCGGCCCCTGCCCCGGCAGCCGGGCCGTCCGAGGTCTTGGCCGGCCCGCCTGCCGCGGAGGCTGGCTCCTGACTGCCCTCACTGCGTGGGAAAGCCGGAGGCAGAAGGCCCGCGGCCTCCTGCGCCCCGCCCCCGATCCCTGTGACCGGCGCCGCTGCAGGGGATGTCCCGGATGCGCCCGCCGGGCCACCGCCTGCCCCGACCCCCGTCCCGCCGGCGGCCTCCGCCGCGGCCCCGCGCCGCCGGCGCCACCACGGCAGAAACCTTCGCTGCCCGTCCTCAGCCGACGCCCTCACCCTCCACCGCCCGGCCGCGACGGCTCACCCGTCCCACCGTCGCACCACCAGGCACGCATTCTGGCCGCCAAAGCCGAACGAGTTCGAGAGGGCGATCCGCGCCCCCGGTGCCCGGCGCGGCGTGTTCGGCACACAATCGACGGCGCACTCCGGATCGGGCTCCTCAAAGTTGATCGTCGGCGGCAGCCACCCCGTTTGCACGGCCATGGCCGAGGCGATCAGCTCGATGGCCCCGGCGGCCCCCAGCAGGTGGCCCGTCACCGATTTGGTCGAGCTGACCGGCATCGCCCGCAGGTGATCCCCGAACACCGTGGCCAGGGCATGGCACTCCTCACGGTCGCCGGCGGGCGTCGACGTCGCGTGCGCGTTGACGTAGTCGATGGCCGACGGAGCCAGGCCCGCGTCCGCCAGTGCCGCCTGCATGGCCCGGGCCGCGCCCTCCCCACCCGGCGCCGGGTGGACGACGTCATAGGCGTCGGCGGTCAGGCCGTAGCCGATCAGCTCGCCGTGCACACGCGCCCCCCGCGCCAGGGCGTGGTCCAGGCGCTCCAGCACGACCATGCCGGCACCCTCACCCAGGACGAACCCGTCGCGCCCCTTGTCGAACGGGCGCGAAGCCCGCTCCGGCTCGTCGTTGCGCGTGGATAGGGCTCGCATGGCGCAGAAGCCCGCGAACGTGAGGCGCGTGAACACGGCTTCGGCGCCGCCCGTGATCATGACGTCGGCGTCGCCGCGCTGGATCAGGCGGTAGGCGTCGCCGATGGCGTTGGCCGACGAGGCGCAGGCCGTCACCAGGGTCTCGTTCGGCCCGCGCGCGCCGAGGAGGATCGCGAGCTGCCCGGCGGCCATGTTCGCGATCATCTTCGGCACGAAGAACGGGCTGACGCGGTCGGGCCCCTTCTCCAATAGGATCTGGAACTGCTCCACGAACGTCTCCATCCCGCCGATGCCGGTGCCGAAGGTGATCCCGACCCGGTTGCGGTCGCAGCGATCAAGGTCGAGCCCGGAGCGCTCCACCGCCATGAGCGCCGCCACCCCGCCAAACTGGGAGAATCGGTCCATGTGGCGGATCTCCTTGCGCGGCAGCCAGCGCGTTGGATCGAAGTCGAGGATCTCCGCCCCGATCTGGCTGGAGCATCCCGCCGCGTCCAGCCGCTGCAGGCGGCCGACGCCGGAGCGTCCGGCGAGCAGCGCCTCCCAGAGGACCTCCACCCCCGCCCCGAGCGAGGTGACGGCCCCCATGCCGGTGATCACGACCCGATGGCCCATAACTGGCTCCCAACCTCCGCCCGAGCGCCCTCGTGCCCCGGCCCCGCAAGCGGGCCCGCGCATGGGATCTGCCCCGCCCGTCCATCCGCTTCCCGAGACCTGCCGGCATGGCCGCGTGCGCCGCCGGACGGACCGCCCGGCGGCGCCACCCACGCGGACCTTCCGGCCCGCGGTCAGCTGTGCTCCTGGATGTACGTGATCGCGTCCTTCACGGTCGCGATCTTCTCCGCGTCCTCGTCCGGGATCTCGATCCCGAACTCCTCTTCGAGGGCCATGATCAGCTCCACGATATCGAGCGAGTCCGCGCCCAGGTCCTCGATGAACGAGGCCTCCGGGGTCACCTCGTCCTCCTCGACGCCCAGCTGGTCCACGATGATCTTCTTGACCTTGTCCGTCACATCCGCCGCCACGATCTCACCTCCCGCCAAACGCCCGACTCAGAGACCCATGCCGAGGCCGCCGTCCACCGCCAGCACCTGGCCGGTGATGTACCCGGCCGCCTGCGAGGCCAGAAAAACCACCGCCGCCGCCACGTCCTCGGGTGTGCCAAGGCGGCCCACCGGCACGCGCTCGCGCACCCCCGCCACCAGGCGCTCGTCCATCCCGGCCGTCATGTCGGTCTCGATCCAGCCCGGCGCCACGGCGTTGCACGTGATTCCGCGACCGGCCAGCTCGCGGGCGATGGTCCGCGTCAGGCCGATCAGGCCGGCCTTGGCCGCGCTGTAGTTGGCCTGGCCGGCGTTGCCGCCGAGACCCGCGATCGAGGACACGTTCACGATCCGGCCGAAGCGCTGCTTCAGCATCGGCCGGGCGGCGGCCCGGCAGCAGTAGAAAGCACCCGACAGGTTCACGTCAAGGACGCGGGTCCAATCCTCGTCCTTCATCCGCAGCAGGAGCGTGTCGCGGGTGATGCCCGCGTTGTTCACCAACACGTCGATGCGGCCCCAGCGCCCGACCACGCCGGCGACCAGGGACTCCGCCGCCGCACGGTCGGCCACGTCGCCCCCGGCGGCGAACGCCTGCCCGCCCGCGGCCGTCACGGCCGCAACCACGGCCTCGGCCGCGTCCGGGCGACTCGTGTAGCCGACGGCCACGCGCGCCCCCGCCCGCCCGAAGGCCTCGCAGACGGCGCGCCCGATCCCGCGCGCCCCGCCAGTAACCAACACAGTGGTGTCGTTCATCATGCGGCTGCCAGCGAGGTGACGTCCTGGGGAGTTGCGCAGGAGATCCCGCGTGCCTCCGGCTCGATCCGCTTCAGAAACGCCGTCAGGGCCGACCCGGGGCCAACCTCCACGAAGGTGTCGCAGCCCATGCCGAGCAGGGTGCGGACGCCGTCCTCCCAGCGCACGGAGCGGTCAACCTGCTTCAGCAGGGCATTCCGGATCGCATCCGGTTCGGTCACGACCGAGGCGTCGACGTTGCAGACGACGGGCAGCTCCGCGCGCGCGATGCGCGCGCGCGTCAAATCCTGCGCCAGGCGCTCGGCCGCCGGGGCCATCAGGGGGCAGTGGAACGGGGCACTGACCGGCAGCACGGTCGCCCGCCGCGCCCCGGCGCTCCGGCAGGCAGCGGCGGCCCGCTCCACGGCGGCGGCCTCCCCCGAGATGACCGTCTGGCCGGGGCAGTTGTAATTGGCAGGAGTGACTACTCCGGGAGTTTCGCCACAGATCTGCTCCACCCGCTGCCGCTCCAGGCCCAGGATGGCGGCCATGGCGCCAGCGCCGAGGGGCACCGCCTCCTGCATGTACCGGCCGCGCCGCCGCACCAGAGCCGCGGCGGTGCCGAGGTCCATGGCCCCGGCGGCGACCAGGGCCGTGTATTCGCCAAGGCTCAGCCCCGCCACCGCATCCGGGGCCAGGCCCGCCTCCCGCAGCATCGCCATGACGGCGGCACTGGCCGCCAGGATGGCGGGCTGGGTGATCTCCGTCTCCGCCAGGCGCTCGGCGGGTCCGTGCCGGCAGAGTTCGAGCAGGTCGAGGCCACTTGCCTCGCTGGCGACGGCGAACGCCGTCCGCGCCGCCGCGCTGGCCTCCGCGCAGGCCACGCCCATGCCGACGGCCTGCGCCCCCTGGCCGGGGAACACGAAGGCGGTCACTGCGCCACCTCCTCCCCCGGCCGGGCGGCGGTCGGCGAGGGCATCGCCCAGCGCATGGTGAGCGCGCCCCACGTCAGACCGGCTCCGAAGGCCACGGCCAGCACCGTCTGGCCCCGCTGCAGGCGGCCCTGCTCCCAGGCCTCGGAGAGGGCCACGGGGATGCCGGCCGTCGACATGTTGCCGTACCGGTCGATGTTCACCCAGACGCGCTCCATGGGGAAGCCGAAGCGGCGCGCCGCGGATTCGATGATGCGGTAGTTGGCCTGGTGGGGCACGAGCCAGTCGATGGCTGCCGGCTCCAGGCCCGCGAGCTCCAGCGCGCGGTCGGCGGCGTCGCCCATGATCTGCGTGGCGAAGCGGTAGACCTCACGCCCGTTCTGCCGGAAGGTGTGCAGGCGCTCCGCCACCGTCTCGGCCGTGGCGGGCCGCCTGCTGCCGCCGGCCGGCTGCTGCACCAGCGCCCCACCGGAGCCGTCGGCGCCAAGATAGGCGGAGAGGATGCCGTAGCCCGGCTCGGCCGCCTGCAGGACCGCGGCGCCGGCGCCATCGCCCAGCAGGACGGCCGAGCTGCGGTCGGTCCAGTCCAGGATCTTGGTGAGGGTCTCGGCGCCGCAGACCAGCACGGTGCGATAGATGCCGGACGCGATGAACGCGTTGGCCGTGCTCACCCCGTAGATGAAGCCGGAGCACGCCGCCGCCAGGTCGAACGCCGCCGCCCGCCGGCAGCCGAGGGCGTCCTGGATGAGGCAGGCCGTGGCCGGAAAGAGGTGGTCCGGCGTCGCGGTGCAGCAGAGCACGAGGTCGACATCCTCGGGCGCAACCCCGGCGCTGGCGAGCGCCTGGCGGGCCGCGGGGATGGCGAAGTCGGAGGTCGCCTCATCGGGCCGTGCCACCCGGCGCTCACGGATGCCCGTGCGGGTGCGGATCCACTCGTCCGTGGTATCAAGGCGCGCCTCGAGGTCGGCGTTGGTGACCACCTGCCCCGGCAGGCAGCGCCCGATCCCGGTGATGGCAGCGTTCGGCAGAAGGATGACCCCCTCAGATTCCGGCCGCGGCCGGCTTCTCGAGCCGGGCGGCGATGCGTTGAACGACACCCTGGCCGACGACCCGCGCCGCCACCAGGATCCCGTTCTTGATGGCGCGCGAATCCGAGCTGCCGTGGCACTTGATCGAGACGCCGTTGACGCCCAGGAACGGCGCGCCGCCGTACTCGGAGTAATCCATGCGCTTGCGCAGGCCCCGCAGCGTGTTCTGGGCCAGGAAGGCGCCGAGCAGCGTGCGGAAGCCCGAGTGGCGCAGCTCGCGGCCCAGCACGCGGGAGATGCCGGAGCCGTACCCCTCGAGGGTCTTGATCACAATGTTGCCGACGAAGCCGTCGGTGACGACCACGTCCACCGGGTGCTCGAAGAGGTCGCGCCCCTCGACGTTGCCGACGAAGTTCAGGTCGCTCTGGCTGAGGAGGGCATACGCCTCGCGGCTGACCTCGTTGCCCTTGCCCTCCTCGGTGCCCACGTTGAGCAGACCGACCCGCGGCCGCTCGATCCCGCGCACCAGCTCGGCGTAGATGCTGCCCATCACGGCGAACTCGTAGAGGTTGCGTCCCGAGGCGTCCATGTGCGCGCCAAGGTCCAGGAGGAGGAACCCTTCACCGTCGACGGTCGGCAGAAAGGAGGTCATGGCCGGGCGGTCGACCCCCGGCGCCCGCCCGAACGTCAGCAGCGTTCCGACCATCAGGGCACCCGTGTTCCCGCAGGAGACGAAGGCCTCGGCCGCGCCCTCGCGCACGGCCCGCAGCCCGACGGCCATGGTCGAGTCGCGCTTGCTGCGGAAGGCCAGTGCCGGCGACTCGTCGGGCGCGATGGCCTCGCTGGCGGGGAGAAATCCGACCCCGGCCGGCGGATTCGGCGGGAGCTCGGCTCGCAGGCGGTCCTCAGGGCCGCACAGGAGCACCTCCAGGCCCGCCTGCTCCCGCACGGCGGCGCAGGCGCCGGCCACCGTGGCGGCCGGGGCCCGATCGCCGCCCATCGCGTCCAGCACGACCTTCATTGCGCGACCTCCGTCCCCGTGACCACGAATTTAGCCCGGCAGACCGTCTCGTCGCCCGCCTGGGACACGACGAGCACCACCAGGGCGCCGTCCTGCCGCCGCCGGAGGACCTCGGCCTTGGCGAGCAGACGCTCGCCCGCGCGCACGGGACGCTTGAACTTGACGTTCACCAGCTCGACGGAGGCGCCGGCCGCCTCGGCCAGGGCGAGCGCCGCCGTCTCCGCCTGGCCGTACACCAGCTGGCCGGGGAGCAGGCCCGTGCGCTCAAAGCCCATCTCCGGCGTGGTCCGCAGGAACGAGAGCGCGCGCACGCCGATCTCCAGATCGACGATGCTGCCCACGATCTCATCGCTGCGCAGCGAGCGGATCAGGGGCACGTTCCGACGAGCCACCGCCTGGAGGCGCTGGCGCAGCTCGGGGATGCCCAGGGTCAGGCGATCGAGGCGCACCGTCGGCACGCTCACCCCGAAACGGGCGGCCAGCGCCTCGTCGGTCAGGAAGGGATCCTCCGCCAGGGCGTCGGCGACAGCCCGCTGGCGCGCCTGACGGCCGCTGCGCGGGGCTGCCGGTGATGGTTGTGACCAGGTCATACGACCATGTCCAAGGCCCATTGCGCCAGATTATACGTGCCCCCTGAGGCGGAGGCAAGCGTGGTGATGCGGGGATCGCCGCTTTGCCCCGGATGCGGTACCTTACGAGGCGGAGGCACACAACGACGTGACGAGCCAGGCGCCCGCCCCCGCCTCGGAGGGCCAGCCGGAGTACGGGCTGATCGCCGTCGCGGCCACGGGTCACTTCTTAAACGATGCGATGGGCAACGTCTACCCGGTGCTCATCCCCCTCATGATGACGCCGCTGCACCTCACCCTGGTGGCGGCCGCCCTGGTCACGACGGCCAACCGCATGAGCCAGTCGTTGCTGCAGCCGTTCATCGGCCGCTTCACCGACCGCGGCAGCCGCCTCAGCCTGGTGCTGCCGGCCGCCCTCGGCATCGGCGCCGTGACCACGGGCCTTCTGCCATTCACAGGCACGGCGTGGCTGTTTCTGGCCCTGACCCTCGTGGCCGGGGCCGCCAACGCGGCCTTTCACCCGCCGGCGCTCACGTGGGTGCGGTCCATCGGCGGCACCCGCCGTGGGCGCAGCACCTCGCTCTTTCTGGTCGCCGGCAACCTGGGGCGCGCGGTCGCCCCCCTGGTGCTCGGCGCGCTGGCCATCGGGCTCGGCGCCGCGTCCATCGCCTGGCTGTCGCTGCCGGCCCTGCTGCTCGCCTTCTGGTACCTGAGGCGCCTGCGCGCCTACCGTGTGGGTGTGGCGGGCGGTGGTGGCGGCGGCGAGGAGATGCCCGCCTTCGGCCTGATCCGGCGTCGCTTCGGCGATACCGTGTCGCTGCTGGCCATGACGTCCGCCCGCGCCACCCTGGTCAACGCGATCATCGTGCTGGTGCCCATCGCGTACAGGGTGGCGGGCGAGCCGATCTACCTCGGCGCCGCCGTCGTCGGCGTGCTGCTGCTGGCGGGAAGCTTCGGCAACGTCGCCGGCGGAACGCTGTCCGACCTGATGCCGCGGCAGTGGGTCGTCGTCGTGGGGGCGCTGGCCTCGGTCGCCGCCCTCGTCGGCTTCCTCCTCACGCATGGCGTCGCTTCGCTCGTCTTCGTTGCCCTGACCGGGCTCTTCGGCATGAGCACCACCTCCGTGACGATGGTTATCGGGCAGGAGATCTTCCCGGAGAGCGTGGGCATGGCCTCGGGCATCGCCCTCGGGCTGGGCAACGCGGTCGCCGCCGCGCTCGTGGCCCTGCTGTCGGTCCTGGCCGGCGTCACGTCCGTCACGGTGGCCCTGCTGGTGGCCGGCGCCATCGCCCTGCTCGCGGTGCCGGCGGCCGTTCGCCACCGGCGGGCGGCGGCCCAGGCCTAGCCTAGGCGTTGCGGCGTACCCCCGCGCCGGTGGCCGAATGGCGCGGCTCGCCGCGTCAGGAGGACGGCCATCCGCTCGGGACGATGCAGGTGGAGCGGGGCGCAGACCTTGATGCGCGCCGCGACAGCACCGAGCGCGGCGCCTGTGCGCGGCCCGCAGCGCCTTCCGCGATGGCCCGGATGGCCAACGTGGAACGGACTGGAACCCGGGCTCAGGCGGGGGCGGCGATCCGGTCGAACCGCCGCAGGCAGGCCGCCACGACCGCCTCGACGTCCTCGGCGAGGACGAGGCGATCCGCCACCAGCGCATCCGTGGCCCGGCGCACCCGCGCCTCGTAGTCGCCCCGGTCGCGGTAGCGCTCCTCCAGCGCGGGTCGGGGATCCCCCGCCTCCAGGCGCTCCGCCCGGGTGCGGGCAAAGGGCAGGCGGCTTCCCAGGTAGAGCGCCAGCACGCCGGTCGTGGCCGCGTTCCAGCCCGTGATCGTCGCCACGGGGACGGACAGGTCCGGCAGGCGCAGCCCGCCCACCTCGTTGCCGTCCGCGTCGACCGCGCCCACCCACACGGGCAGTGGCGCGCCGAGCGCCACCGGGTAGCGGGCGATGCCGGCGTCGGCATCTGGCCCGAGGTCCACCTCGAACAGCCGGGTCAGGATGGACGGCCGAGCGAACCCCGGCACACGGCCGAGGGTCTCCCACACCGCATCCCGCGGCGCCGCCGTGCCGTCGGCCACGCGGGGGACGCGGCTTGCGGGCGGCGCGACGCCGTCGCGCACCCATCCGTCGAGGTTGATGAAGGCGGCCCGGAGCAGGGGCGCAACCACGAGGTCGTTGCCGGGGTTGCGGACGGGCGCGGCACCCGGCAGCTGGCCCGCGCCGCCGAGATGATCGCCGGCGCAGAGGAGGTAGCTGCGGACGTCGGGGTCCTCCGCCACGTCGGCACCGCCCGCGATATGACCCAGGGCGGCATCGCCCCGCCAATACTCCCACGCCGAGTTGGTGAGGATGACCTTCGCCAGCCCGCCGCGGCGGCGCTGCTCGGCCAGCAGACCCGCCGCATCGAACGGGGGCAGGTCGCAAAAGCCCGGGGCGCTGCTGACCGAGGCCTGGCCGTAGCGGGCGTTGAACTCGCCGCGCCGGGCGCCGGCCACGTGGGCGTGGACGCCGTCGAAGACCCGGCGCCCGCCCTCGTCGACGTTCAGCCCGTGAAAGAGGAACTGGCGCAGGAAGCGCCCCGACTGCGAGACCCCGAAGGCGTGGGCCCGGTCGTGGCCCCGCGCCCGCAGGTGCGCCACCGCGTCGCGTGCGGCCAGCAGGCCGAGGCCGGCCACCGGGCAATGATCGGTGCGGTAAATGACCTCGTACGTCGACGTCGGGCTGAAGCCGCCATCCAGGGACACGCTGCCCGGCGTGGGGAAGCGCCAGTCCCCGCGCGGGAGCAGCGTGCGCCGGCCCGTCGCCGGGTCGCGCGCATACATCGCGGCGTCAGACTGGGCGAGGTCGGCGACCGGGTAGACCGCCCGGCCGGCGCGCCCCGGCAGGTCGCGGTCCAGCGGGTGTTCGGCGCAGGGCCGGGGCGGGCTGAACTCGACGCGCACGGAGCCGCCGCCGGCGACCTCGGGCACCGTCAGGCCGAGCTGGCCCGATCCGCGCTCGATGTCCCACTGCCAGCCACACCAGGCCACGGTCCAGCCGCGGCGGAGCAGAAAGCCGTCGCCCGCCGGCAGCTCGTACGGCAGGCGCCAGCCGCCGCGGTTCGGGATCTCGACGACCAGGCCGCCGTTGCCCGCTCCAGGAGACTTCGGACGGAGCACCTGCAGATCGCCGGCGAAGGCGACGCATCCGTCGGGGCCGCGGGGCGCGGCCGCGAGGTCGGTGATGGCGGCGTTGGCCGGGTCGTCGGGGTCGACGGCGTAGCGGACGGTGCAGCGCACCATCTCGTAGGCGCCCGGCTCGCCCCACGGGCGGCCGCCGGCGTACGGCTCCACCGACTGCACGACGAGATCGCGCAGCGCCATGCTGAGGGCCACCCCTTCCGCCACGGGTCCGCACCCCGGCCACCGGACCCGGGAACCGCGTGCGGCGCGCGCGGATCGCGCGCGCCCCCAATCACCGCGCTTCGTCCTGCAGGCGCACGGCGACGGGCTGCCAGTGGAACACCGTGCGCACGCGCTTATACAGCGCGAACGTCACGATCGAGGTCAGGCATACCTTCACCACGTTGAACGGAAGGATCGCCGTCATCAGCGTCGCGTGGATGGCCGCCGGCGGAATGCCGTAGGCGCGCAAGAGGAAGAGGCCGTTGGCGGCGAACATCACGGCGTTCATCACCACGGCGCCGAGGATCAGCGAGGCGACGGCGCCCGTCTTGGTGTGCCAGGCGCGGTAGAGGAGGGCGGCCGGCACCACCCACGCGACGCCGGCCAGCATGTTCGCGGCCATGCCGACCAGCGTCGGGTTCCTGCCGCTGATGAAGAAGAGGAACTCCTTGCCGAGCTCGACGGCCACCCCGGCGGCCGGGCCCAGCGCGAAGGCCGTCACCAGGGCCGGGAAGTCGCCGAGGTCGTACTTCAGGTACGGCGGCATGAAGGGAATGCTGATCTCCAGGAACATGAGGACGAAGGCGATCGCGATCATGAAGCCGGTCCAGACGACGTAGCGCACGCGGGAATTGGAGCTTGCCATTGGCGCGCACCCCCCTGCAGCATGCGAAGCGCCCCGGCGGCCACCGGGGCGCAGGGCACGCTGGCGCGCCCGCACCCGGTATGCCTTCTCCCATCCGGACTTTACCGTCGGCGCCGGAGTTGCACCGGCTCATGCCGCCGCACGCGGAGCCTCGTTGCGCGCCCGGCCGCTGCCGGACGGATGCCGCACCGAGGTCACGGGCCTTGGCTCGCGGGCTTTACCGCCGATCGGGAATTGGCGCCCCATGTTCCCCGCCGATGCGCCGTCATCGCGCATGTCGGCGGGCGGCGGGCGCCTCACCCTGCCCCGAAGGCACCTCGTTCTGACATCAGCGTACGGGAGGGTCCGGCGCGCGTCAACCGGCCGGGCGGCCGGTTGCTGATGGTCAGCGATGATGTCCGCCCCAACGGTTCAGTGAATTTGTCCGCCGCCCGCGGCGCTGAGCGACTGGGCGCAGATCCGACTCAGGATCCCGGCGTCCGTGGCTAGATCACCTGGGGATCACCTGGCCGAGCGTGGCGCGCATGGGCGCGGCGCTGGCAACCCCGGCGCGCGCGCGCACATATTCGCCAAACCTTCACATACCCTTGGCGGGGCCATCGCGAAAGGGCCAGATTCCGGGTCTAAAGTGGCGTGCGGGAGGTCGGTGGCGATCCGGACCAGGGGCGTTGTGCTATTCGACATGGGCGACACGCTGATTCACGGCGACCGCGCGCGGCGTCTCGCGCTGCGGTTTGGCGTCGACCAGTCCGAGGCGGAGGCGGCGGTGCAGCGGGTCGACCGCTGGTTCATGGCCCGCGAGCGGCGGGCGTGGCACGACGGCGTGGGCGACTTCAGCCGGCGCTGGGCGGTCATGGTGACCGAGATCCTCGGCCTGCAGGCGGACGAGCGCGAGGTGGCCGAGTTCGCGCAGCCGGGCGAGCACGACTGGCGCCTGCACCCCGAGGCGGAGGCTGTCCTCGTCGAGCTCGCCGCGCGTGGCTACGCGTGCGGGCTGGTGTCCAACTGGAGCCTTGCGGGGCGCGGGCTGGCGGAGCGCCTGGGCCTGCACCGCCACCTCCCGGTCATGGTCTTCTCCGCGGAGGTGGGCTGCGAGAAGCCGGCGCCCGAGATCTTCGCCCACGCGCTGCACCTGCTTGGCGCGGCGCCGCGCGATGCGCTCTACGTGGGCGACAACTACTGGGACGACGTCGTCGGCGCGCGGCGGGCCGGCATCCTGCCGCTGATCGTGGATCGCGTCGGGCGCCTGCCGCACCCGGGACACGGCGACGTCCCCCTGGTGCGGGACCTGCGGGGCGTGCTGGCGTGGACCGCGCCGCTCGTGCCGCCAGTGCGCGAGCTCGCGGTCGCCGACTGACAGGGCAACGGGATGGCCGCGCCGCAACGGCGCCGCCATCCCGTTGCCGGGGCCTGCCGCCTGCACCGGACGACGCTCGCCACCCGCGGGCGGCCAGCCCCGCCAAGGCCCTGCCGCCCCTCTCCGTTGCGACGCTGGCGCGCTCCGGTCCGCCGGGCCGCCCATGCCCACCTGTCGCCGTATGCCTGGACCGCCGCTCCGCCATCCCTGCCGAGTCCCGCCCTGCGCTGCCACGCGGGTGACCAGGGGTCTCCGCCGTGGGCTCGGCGCGCCGGCGCGCGCAGGTGCGGCCGGGGCCGCCGGGGAACCTGACCGCGGGGAGTTGACGCGACGTTGCGCACGCGGCCCTGGCGCCAGTACGCGATCGCCTTCGCGGTGATGATCATCCTCACCGCGGCAGCGCTGCAACCCATCTGGGGCCTGACGGCCCGCGAGACGCTCGCCGTCCGCTGGATCATCGCCCTCGTGTGGGTCGGCTTGGCGCTGCGCGCCTACCGAGGCCTGCGGCGCCGCGTCGGCACCGCCGCCATCGCCGGCGAGGCCCGCATCACGGTCCAGTTCGGCCTGGTGGCGGGGCTGATCGTGGTGGTCCTGGTGGTGCTCTGGCTCCTCGGGGTTTCCCCCACCGGCATCGCGGTGGGCGGCGCGGTCACCGGCGCCGTGCTGGGCCTGGCCACCACAACCGCGCTGAGCAACTTCTTTGCGGGGACCGTCCTGATGGCCGTCCACCCGTACGTGCCCGGGGACATCGTGACGCTGCGGTCCTGGTACTTCGGCGGCGTCGAGTATCGCGGGCGCGTGGTCGACCTGAACTTCTTCTACACGCTGCTCGACGACGGCACAGGTCGGCGGATCGCCCTCCCCAACCTGGCCGTGGCCGTCGCGTCCGTCACGCACCACGGCGACTTCCGCACCCGCGTGCCGGTGCCGCTGCCGGTCAACGTGAACCTGGCCGCGGCCGAGCGGGCCCTCACGCAGAGCCTGGCGGGCGCAAGCCTGTCCCTGAACCGGTTCGACCCGGCCGCCGTCTGGGTCGACGTCGCCCTGCCCGAGGGCGCCCAGCCGTCAGCGCTGGCGCCGTGGTTTCAGACCGTCACCCGCGACACAGACGCGACCGCCCCGGAGGCCTAGCCGCCGCGGCGCAGCGCCGGCGCTTGGCGGCGGGCGGGTGCCGTTGCCCCGTCCCCTTGGCCGGTCGCTTCCGATTCCGGCCCTGCCGGATCCGCCCCCGCACGGTCGCCGGGCGCGGGCCGTCCCGCCGCCTCCACCGGATTCACGTGCACCATGACATCGGCCACCTCGGCCAGCCCCTCGACCACGCGAACACGCACGGCATCGGCGACCGCGTGCGCATTCCGCAGCGAGCGGCGGCCGTCGACGCCGATCTCCAGGTCGACGAGCACGTCCGGGCCCATGCGCCGCGTGCGAACCCGCTGGACGGCCGCGACTCCCGGCACGGCGCGCGCCTCGGCGACGACCCGCGCCAGCGCCCGCGGCTCGCCGCGGGCGTCCACCAAGTCGCGGACCGCCCCCGCGCCCATCAGCCAGCCGACGCGCAGGATGAACAACGACACGAAGAAGGCGGCCGCCGGGTCGAGCAGGCGCACGCCCACGCGCGCGCCGAGGATCCCGGCGACGGCGGCCAGCGAGGAGATCGCATCCGCGCGGTGGTCCTCGGCGCTGGAGAGCAGCGCTGGCGGGGGCGCAGGCCGGCACGCTGAGGGGGAGCGCCCCGCGCCCCCCCTCGTCCACAATGTCCATCAACCGGCCCGAAGCGGCCGCAATGGGGCGCGCGTGCGCGCGCCCTGCTACCCCTCGGCCGGGCGCGGGCGCGCGGTGGCTTCGGTCCGCGCGCTGCCGTTCTTGCCGCCCTCGGCGAAGTACATGTAGATGGGGCTTGCCACGAAGATCGACGAGTAGGTGCCGAAGATCACGCCGGCCAGCATGGCCAGGACGAGTCCCTGGACCGACGCGCCGCCGAAGAGGTACACGGCCAGCAGGGCCAGGACCACCGTCACGACCGTGTTGACCGTGCGGTTCAGCGTCTGGTTGATGCTGGTGTCGATCAGGTCGGGCAGCGACTCGCCCCGGCGGCGCATGCGCAGCCGCTCACGGATGCGGTCGAAGACGATGACCGTGTCGTTCATCGAGTAGCCGTACACGGTCAGGATGGCGGCGATGAACGGCGAGTTCACCTGCAGGTGGAGGAGCGAGAAGAGGCCGATCGTCAGGATGATGTCGTGCAGGGACTTGATGATGGCGGCCACCGAGAAGCGCCACTCGAAGCGGATCGCCAGGTAGCCGACCATCAGCAGGGTCGCGATGGCGACCGCCAGGATCGCGTTCGTGCGCAGCTGCTGGCCGATGACCGGCTGCACCTCGTCCAGGCTGATCTGCTCCGCGCCCAGCTTGGTCTGCATGGCCTTCGTCGCCGCGAGCCGCGTGCTGTTCGAGATGGGGGTGGTCGACACCACATACTCTGTGGTGTAGCCCTTGCCGCAGCCCGTCGGGGTGCCGAGCGACTGGATCGTCGCGCCGTGCAGACCCTGCTGATCGAGCACGCTCCGGACCTGCGGCTGCGTGACGGCCTTCGGGTAGCAGTAGTTGATGACGACGCCGCCCGCGAAGTCGACGCCGAAGTTCAGGCCCTGGATGGCCAGCGAGGCGAACGTGACGGCCAGCAGCAGGGCCGAGAGGCCGAGGAACCAGCGCCGCCACGCCATGAAGTGAAAATGATAACGCATCAGGCCCGGCCTCCTGCCTGAGGACGGCGCTTGCCGCCGCCGCCCTTTTTGCTGCGGGGTTTGCCGCCGCCGGAGCGCTGGCCCTTGGCGCGCTGCCCGCCCCCGTTGCCGCGGCCGCCGGAACCGGACCCGCCGGCACCGGCGGTGGCGCCGCCGCCGGACCGAGCACCCGATCCGCCGCTGCCGGACTTGCCGGCCCTGCCGCCGACGCCGCCGCTGACCCCGGCCGCCACGGCCTCCCCGGCCGCGTCGGTGTCCTCGCCCTCAGCCTCCTCGGCATCCTCCGCCAGGGCCGCGTCGGAGCCGCCGCCCGTCGCAAGCCTCGCGCCGCCGCCACCCTCGCGCGTGGCGACGCCGGCCGCCCCGGGCGCTGTGGCGCCGCCCTCGACGCTCTTGAAGCTGAAGCCCGAGCGGGATGGCGCGGGGCGACGCCGGCCACTGCCTGAGCCGCCACGAACGCCAGCCACGCCGTCCCCCACGCCCGCGCCTGCGACCGCGGCCGCCGGCGCGAGCTCCGGGACCATCTCGCCCCGCCGCGCGAAGAACCAGAAGCTCGGCTGCGCGCCCGCGTCCACAAGCTTCACGAGAATGAACTTCGTGAACGTGACGGCCGTGGTCAGCGAGATCAGCAGACCGACGCCGACCGTCACGGCAAAGCCGCGGATGGGGCCCGTGCCCAGCCAGAAGAGAACGGCCGAGGAGATGAGGGCGGTGGCGTGCGTGTCATACACGGCGCGCAGGCCGTTGCGGAAGCCCTCCTCGAGGGCCGAGCGCATGGTCCGCCCGTTCCGCAACTCCTCTTTGATGCGCTCGAAGATGATGATGTTCGAATCGACGGCGACGCCGACAGACAGGATGAGGCCCGTGATGCCCGGCAGCGTCAGCGTGGCGTGGATGGCGATCAGCACGCCGAGCAGCGCCATCGCGTAGACGGCGAGCGCGAAGTCGGCCCACCAGCCCGGAATCCGGTACAGGGTCAGCATGAACGCCACGATGAGGATGACGGCGATCGCGGCCGCCGTCTTGCTCTGCGAGACGGACGTTGCGCCGAGCGTCGCGCTGACCGTGTTGTCCTCGACGACCTTCAGGGCCACCGGCAGCGCGCCGGAGTTCAGCTCGACCGCCAGCGCCTGCGCCTGCTGCAGGGTGCCCATGTTGGTGATGACGCCCTGGCCGTTCGGGATCGCGCCCTGGATCGTCGGGCTCTCGATCAGCTTGTTGTCGAGGTAGATCGGCATGGTCTTGCCGATGTTGGCCGCCGTGTAGGCCGCGATCGCCTTGGCGCCCACGGCGTTGAACTGCAGGGCGACCTGCGCGGCATTGTTCGTCCCAAGCTGGGCCTGCGCGTTGGTGAGGTCGGCGCCGGTCGTGATGACGGTCTTGCCATTGCTCTGGCGGAACTCGAGCAGACCGGTCTGCCCGATGGTCTGCAGGGCCTGATCGGCGTTCTTGACGCCCGGCAGCTGGACGATGATCTGGTTGCTGCCCGCCTGCTGGATCTGCGGCTCGGACACGCCCAGGGCATTGACGCGGTAGTTCATGACCTGGACGGCGGTCTGCATGGCCTGCGGCGTCACCGGCGAGCTGGCCGTCGGCTCCGCCTGGAAGATCACGTAGAGCCCGCCCTGGAGGTCGAGGCCCTGGGTGATGTGGTCCAGTAAGGGATTGGCGCCAAAGAAGTAAAATACCGCCGCCGCGACGGCCACGAACATCGCGACAACGGTGAAAAGGCTACGTCGTCTCCGCAAAATCGGCTGCCTCCCCCGCGCGAGTCAGGATGATTATAGGGTCGCCTTCGCATGCTTGTCGACTTGGCGGAAATGCATTTCGTGACGGGTCCGGATGGCGCGAGGCAACGGCCGCGAAGCGGGCTTCACGAAGCCGGGCCGACATCGCGCCGGAATGGACCAAGCGACAGGGCCCGCGCATCCGGCCGTGGTTGTTCATTTCGTCAACGCGCTGGCGGATCGCCGGCGGATCGCCGGCGCCCCGTTCTCAAGCCCACCGCGGGCCCGGCCCGGCTCCACCGGTGGGGAGGAGCCGGGGATGGGCGGCGGTCAGCCCACAGGCGGCTTCGGGGCGGGCGCCTTCGGCTTCGTGGGTTTCTTCACAGAGGCCGCGCCGCCTGCCGCGCGCGCTGGTGGCTTTCCGGTCGGCCTGGCAGTGTTGCCGGCGCGCACCCGCCCGCTGGCAGGGCCGAGCGGCCCGGACGCCTGCTGCGGCGCGGCGCCCGGCCGCGGGTCCGACGGCCGGCCTGTGGCGTGTCCGCCCTCGCCGAGCCGCTCGCGCGGAGGGCGGCGGTTGGAGTCCCCTGCGGGCCGACTGCCGGCGGTGGCGCTGGGTGCCTCGGCCCGGGGCTGGCGCCGGTCGCCGGTGGCGCTGGGTGCCTCCGTCCTGGGCTGCCGGCGGTCCCCGACGGTGCTGCGCGGTTCGGCCCGGGGCTGGCG
>JAJYVM010000436.1 GCA_021792015.1 Bacillota bacterium
CGGGCTTGAAACCTCCCGCCGGGGTTGGCCGCCGCGACCCTGGCGCACCATGGCACGCAGGGCTGAGCCGGTGCCGGCGGGAACGGCTCACAGCCGCGCCCCGAGCGATTGCCGCAGCCACTCGTCCACGCGGAAGGCCGGCGCCATGGCGCGGTCGCTCGCCACATCGTGCACGCGTTCGCGCATGCGGGCGTCCTCCCGCGCGAGGCGCTCGCCCAGCACCTCGACGGTGCCGGCATGGGGCCACAACACACCGAGCGCCAGACGCAGAAGAGTCGTCTTGCCGGCGCCGTTGGCGCCGATGAGCCCGTAGACGCTTCCGGCCGGCACCGACCAGTCGATCTCCCGCAGCGCGGGCTTGCCGCGAAACGTCTTGCGGACACCTTGCATCTGCACAACCTGCGTCATGAGCCCACCAGGCCCCTCTCCCGCCGCCAGGCGTCCACGGTGGCACGGAACAACGCAAGGAGGTCGTCATCGCTCATCTGCAGGTGGTGGGCCTCCACGAGCATCTCGCGCATGCCCGCCGTCAGCGCCCGCACGCGGTCCTCACGGTCGGGGCGGGGGCCGGACGCCGCGATGAACGTCCCGCGCCCCCGCACCACCTCGATGACGCGCTCGCGCTCAAGCTCCTGGTACGCCCTGGCCACCGTGTTGTGGTTGAGCGTCATGGTGGTGGCCAGCTCCCGCACGGGGGGGAGCCGGTCGCCGCACGCCACCAGCCCCCTGGCGACGGCCTCCTTGACGCCCTCGACCACCTGCTGGTAGACGGGCTTGGGCGAGCGCGGGTCAACCGACAGCCACATGCGCCGTCCCTCCGCGGTTCGCCGAATGTACCGTGCGTACCGGTACGCTCGTACACGACCTGCCGACGGACGCGCCGTCAATCGTGACGGTCGCAGGGGGTTCCGGCCACCGGCCCGAAAGCCTGCGCCAGCCATGAAGCCAGCGACGGCCCTGATCGCCTTCGACCTGACCCGCCAGGCGGCCGACGTGGCCCAGGCGACCGCCGTGGCCTGGCTCGTCGCCGCCGGCACCGGCTCGGTCCTGGCCGTCGCCGGGGTCTGGACGGTCAACCTGCTGCCGTGGCTGGGCCTGCCGCTGTTCGGCGACCTGGCGGACCGGCTGCCGCGCCGCCGGCTGGTGTGGGCCGCGCAGCTGGCCGTGCTCGCGGCCGCCGTGGCCACCACGGTGCTTACGGCCCGCGGCGGGCTACCCGTGGGCCTCGCCTTCGCCTGGACCGCCGTCTACGCGACCCTGACGGCGCTGGCCCGGCCCGCGACCAAGGGGCTGATCCGCGAGGTCGCTTCAGAGGCGGCCGATCTGGTCGCCCACCTGACGGCCCTGGAGTACGTGGTGCTCGGCGCAGGGCAGTTCCTGGCGGCCGCCGTGCTGGTCAGCGGCAGCCCCTCGCTGGCCTTCGCCGTCATGGCCCTGCTTCTCGCCCTGGGCCTGCTTGCCCTGGCCCGCACCGGCACGGCCGAGCCAGCCGCCGAGCCGGCGCCGCCCTGGCGTCCCGTGCTGGCCCAGCTCGCCGCGCCCCGTTTCCGCGGCCTGTTCCTGCTGACCGTGCTCTGCGGCACCTTCGCCTTCACGCTGCGCGTGCTGGCCCCGCTGCTGGTCCTGCGCGACCTGGGTGGCGGCGTCCTGGCGTTCGCGGCCCTTGGTGCCGCCTACTCCCTCGGCGCGGCGGCCGGGGCGGCCTGGCGGCATGGGCGTCCCGCCACGGGTTGGCTGGTCGCGGCTGCCGCCGTGCTGGCCGCAGGCACCACGGGCTCGCTGCCCCTGGCGATCGCCGCCTTCGTGGCCATCGGCGTCGCCTCCGGCCACCAGGACGCCGCCAACTCGGCCCTGGTGGCGGCCGAGCTGCCGCCCGGGGCCCAGTCGCGGGGCATGGCGATCGCCTCGCTGATCTGGCGGGTGCCGGGCCTGCTGGCGGGGGTGGTGGCGGGGCTCTCCGGCTACGCCGGCCTCGGCGCCCTGAGCGTGGCGCTGGCGGCGGCGATGCTGCTCACTGGATCAGCCGCTTCCGCATCAGCACGATGGGGATGGGGAACAGCACCACCGCCGCGATGAGGAGCCAGAGGAAGTCCCCGGCCAGGGTGCCGGCGCTGGCGCCGCCGAGCACGAGCCCGCGGCACAGCTCGACCGTGTGGTAGAGGGGGGTGAACCACGCGATGTCCCGGGCGAAGGCCGGGAGCGTGGACACGGGGTAGAAGACGCCCGCGAACACGAACATCGGCGTGAGGAACAGCGTGATGTAGTAGTTGAAGTTGTCGATGTTCGGCACGAGGGCACTGACGATCATGCCGAGGGCGCCGAAGACGAACCCCGTGAGTGCGGTCACCACCGGCACCAGGAACGATCCCGCCTGCGGGTGCGGCACGAGGCGTGTCACCACCAGCGCGATCAGGATGACGGCCGAGAACAGCGTGCTCTTGGTGGCGCTGTACAGGAGGTCCCCGGCGCTCACCTCGTCGGCGCTGACGGGGGTGGCGATGATGGCGTCGAAGGTCTTCTGGTAAACGAGCCGCACGTAGGTGCCGAACGTGGACTCGAAGCTCGCCGCGAACATGGCGGAGCTGGCGATGATCCCGGGAGCGACGAATGTCGCGTACGAGACGTTGCCGATGCGCGGCACGAAGTGCCCGATGCCGAAGCCGAGCCCGATCAGGTAGACGAACGGCTCGACGAAGTTCGTGATCAGGTTGCTGATCCAGTAGCGCAGCCACACGCGCATGTGGCGCCGCCAGACGTGGACCACGCGGTAGCCGACATCCAGGCGCAGGGCGGCCGTCATTCCTCCTCCTCCGCCTCCTCCTGCCCCATGCTGCGCCCGGTCAGGCGCAGGAAGACGTCCTCCAGGGTCGCCGGCCGCACGCGGTAGGAGCGGTGGGGGACCTGGGCCGCCAGGGCCTCGGCCGCCGGCAGGTCGGGCGTATACACGAGGAGGGTATCGCCCGCCACCTCGGTCTGCTGCGCGGCGGCGCGCACGGCCGGCAGGTCGGCCGCCTCCCGCGGCGGGAGATCCGTCTCCACCTCGAGCACCCCGCCGCCGGCATGGGCCCGGATGAGCTCGGCCGGCTCGCCCTCGACCAGGATGCGTCCGTGGTCCATCACCACCAGCCGGTCGCAGAGCTGCGCCGCCTCGTCCATGTAGTGGGTGGTGAGGAGCAGGGTCACGCCCGAGCGCCGCAGCTCGCGCAGCCGTCCCCAGACGATGTGGCGGGCCTGGGGGTCCAGGCCGGTCGTCGGCTCGTCCAGCACGACCAGCTCCGGGCGGTTGACGAGGGCCCGCACGATGCAGAGGCGGCGCTTCTGGCCGCCGCTCAGCTTGTCCACGCCGGTCCTGGCCTTGTCCTCCAGGCCGGCGAAGGCCAGCAGCTCGTCGGCCCGCGCTTCCGCCTCGGCCCGCGGCACCTCGTAGTAGCCGGCGTAGACGATCAGGTTGTCGCGGGCGGTGAAGTCTTCGTCCACGTTGTCGTCCTTGGAGACGAT
>JAJYVM010000437.1 GCA_021792015.1 Bacillota bacterium
GCCGTTCCCGTCGACGACGCTGGCGGCCAGGGGCTCGCGCTGGCCGGCCTGCAGCCTGGCCTGCGGCGCGGAAAGCACGAGGGCGTACGTTGAGGCCGTCGCCGTCACCGATTGCGAAGCCGCGGCCAGGCCGGCCGCCGTGGCGGTGAGGTCGGACGTCCCGGGCGGCAGCTGGATGGTGAACCGCGCCTGCCCCTGCTGGTCGGTGGCCGTCCAGGTGCCGCCGCCGGCGGTGAGCCGGATGGACCGCCCGCTGTCGGCCGGGTCGATGCCGCCCTGCTCCCCCACGACGTCCACGGTCACCGTCTGCGCGGTGCCGGCCGAAACCAGGGTGGACAAGGGCGCAAAGGCCAGGGCGACCGGCGTGTGGATGGCCAGCGCCACCGTGGCCGACGGCCCGCCGGGCACATGCGCGGTGACCGTGACATCGCCCGAAGTGCCCGCGGTGAGCAGCCCCCCGGCCGTGATGGTCCCCCCGGCGGCGCTCCAGCGGAAGTCGGCCGGGACGATGTATCCCGTGCTGTCATGCGCGTACGCGTGCATCTGGATGGTGGCGCCGGCGTTGACCTCCCCGGCCGGCGTGATGTCCACGTAGGCGGCGTCCGCGCCCCCGACCTGGCGCAGCTGGGCCGGGCTGACGTGCAGCATGGCATCGACCAGGATCGCCGCCGCTGCCCGCGTGAGGGCGCCGCCCGGGTCGGAGGGCTGGGGGATCAGGCCCAGGTCGGAGCCCACCGCGTACGCGCCGGAGGCCCACCCGCCCCCGGCCGGCGCGTCGTCGGCGGCCACGTGCTGCAGCCCCAGGACCCGCACGACGGAGACCACCGCGTCCGCCTGGGTCTCCGTGCCGTTCGGATCGAAGCGCCCGCCGCCCAACCCGCCCATCGCCTCATGCGATGCCGCCGCCTCCACGGCGCCGAAGTACCAGTCGCCCGAAGCGACGTCGCGGAACGCGGGGCCGATCCCGTCCTGCGGCCAGCCCTCCGCCCGGCTGAGCAGCGCGGCCATCTGCGCGCGCGTCATCGGACGCGACGGCATGAACATCCCGTTGCCGACCCCGCGCATGATGCCGCGCTGGCTCAGGTCGGCGATCGCGGCGGCGCCGTACGAGCCGGGGGGCACGTCCGAATATGCCCAGGTCGCGGCGGCCACCGGGGACGAGGCGAGCGCGCACGCGCCCGCCAGGAGACCGGCCAGGAGCCTCCGCCAGCGAGCCCGCAGGTCGCTCACCTCGGATCGTGATTGTCGCCGGACCCCGGTCAAGAAGCCGCGGGGCCGCGTGACGGGCGCGGCCTTGCCGCGCCCACCGGCCTCCGCTAGAATCCTGCTTGGGCGCTGCCCGTGGCCCCCACGCGGCACGGCGCCGCGGAATTCTAGCTCGAAGCGGCTAGAATTTTTTGCTTTGCGGGGGGAGCCCGTTGCCAAAATACATCTTCGTTACCGGAGGCGTCGTTTCGGGGCTCGGCAAGGGCATCACGGCCGCCTCCATCGGGCGGCTGCTCAAGAGCCGCGGCCTCGGCGTCGCCATCCAGAAGGTCGACCCCTACCTCAACGTGGACCCCGGGACCATGAGCCCGCTGCAGCACGGTGAGGTGTTCGTGACGCAGGACGGGGCGGAGACCGACCTCGACCTCGGCCACTACGAGCGCTTCATCGACTCCGACCTGGGGCGGGACAGCAACATCACCACGGGCCAGGTCTACCTTTCCGTCATCGAGAAGGAGCGGCGCGGCGACTTCCTCGGGGCCACCGTGCAGGTGATCCCGCACGTCACGAACGAGATCAAGGCCCGCATCCGCCAGGTGGCCGCCGATCACCAGGCGGATGTCGTCATTGCCGAGATCGGCGGAACGGTCGGCGACATTGAGAGCCTGCCGTTCCTGGAGGCCATCCGCCAGATCAAGACGGACGTGGGGCGCGACGGGGCGCTCTACGTGCACGTCACCCTGGTGCCGTCGCTGGGCGGCGAGGGCGAGCTGAAGACCAAGCCCACGCAGCACAGCGTCAAGGAGCTCCGCAGCATCGGCATCCAGCCCGATGTGATCGTGGCGCGCTCCGCGGCGCCGCTCGGCGACGACACGCGGGCCAAGATCGCGCTGTTCGGCGACGTGCCGGTCGAGGCCGTCATCAGCAACCCCGACCTGGCCACGATCTACGAGGTGCCGCTGCGTCTGGAGGAGCAGGGGCTCGGCGAGCTGATCATCAGCCGGCTCGGCCTCGGCGCGGTCACCGGCCCCGCCGACCTCGCGGAGTGGCGCGACATCGTGCGGCGGATCGAGCAGCCGCAGCGGGCCGTCGACATCGGCATCGTCGGGAAGTACGTCCAGCTCCATGATGCCTATATGAGCGTGGCCGAGGCGCTAGTCCACGCCGGGGCGGCGGCCATGGCCCGCGTGCACGTCCACTGGATCGATTCGGCCGAGGTGACGGCCGAAAACGCCGAGGACATGCTGGGCGGGCTCGACGGCATCCTGGTGCCGGGCGGCTTCGGCAGCCGCGGCATCCCCGGCAAGCTCGCGGCCATCCGCTTCGCGCGCGAGCGGGGCGTGCCGTTTCTCGGGCTCTGCCTCGGGCTGCAGTGCGCCGTCATCGAGTTCGCGCGCTCGGTGCTGCGACTGCATGAGGCCGACAGCACGGAGTTCAACCCGGAGACGCCGGACCCCGTCATCGACTTCATGCCGGAGCAGAAGCGCATCGAGCGCAAGGGCGGGACCATGCGCCTCGGCGATTACCCCTGCGACCTCGTGCCGGGGTCGGTGGCGGCGCGGGCGTATGGGTGCGAGCGCGTGGGGGAGCGGCACCGGCACCGGTTCGAGGTCAACAACGCCTACCGCGAGGCCCTGGCCGATGCGGGGCTGGTGCCGAGCGGCTTCTGGCGGGAGGCCGACCTGGTCGAGGTCGTCGAGATCCCGAGCCACCCGTTCTTCGTGGCCACCCAGTTCCACCCCGAGCTGCGGTCGCGGCCCAACCGCCCGCACCCGCTCTTTGCTGCGTTCGTGAACGCCGCGCTGCAGAACGCCGAGGCCCGCCAGCCCTGGCGGGCGGTGGGGCGGGCGTAGGGGGCTGGGGGGCCGGCGGCGTTCTGGGCCCGTGGGGCCTGCAGACGTTCGCGAGGCGTTGCACAGGCCTCCCGGGCTGGTGTAATATGGCAATCGTCGGGGGTGTGCCGCGTGGCGGTCGGTGAGGCGGCGGCGACCGGCGAACCCGGCGGCCCGCGCGGGCCGGTGGACGCCAGCTGGCTGATCCTGCAGCGGCTCGACGACCTGCGGCGCGGGCTCGACGACCTGCGTAAGTCGCAGGAAGACCTGCGCCGCGAGCTCAAGGCGGAGATTGAGTCCGTGCGGACCTGGTCGCTCGGCCTGCTTCTGCTGGCTATCCTCGGCCTGCTGGCCAAGCTTCTGCTGCCGGGGGCATAGCCGGCGCGGAAAGGGGGATCTGCCGTGGCGGTCGGCGAGGCGGCGGCGGCGGCCG
>JAJYVM010000438.1 GCA_021792015.1 Bacillota bacterium
TTCCTGCACGCCTACCTGCAGCAGGGGCTGCTGGGCAGCAACCCGTTCGAGACCCTGGACCGCGAGGGCGTGGGCGAGCTGATCGCCATCGGCAACCGGCGCGGGCGGGCCGCCCGGCCCACGCTGAAGATCGGCGTGTGCGGGGAGCAGGGCGGCGATCCCGCCTCCATCGCCATGTTCCAGGAGCTCGGCCTCGACTACGTGTCGTGCTCGCCGCCACGGGTGCCGGTGGCGCGCCTGGCCGCGGCCCAGGCCGCCCTGCGCGCGGGGTGATGCCGAAACACCTGTTCTCCGTTCGGGCAGGAGGCGCGCGCGACCGGGTCGAATGCGCTGCTGGGGGTAGCTGATGCCGCTTGCCGCGGGCCGCTGGTCGGACGATTTCGTGCGTCAGGTCCGGGAGAAGGCGGACGTCGTCGCCGTGATCTCCGACGCGGTCGCCCTGCGGCGGGCGGGGCGGAGCTGGATCGGCCTCTGCCCGTTCCACGAGGAGAAGACGCCGTCCTTCACGGTGTCGCCGGAGCGGGGCATGTTCCACTGCTTCGGCTGCCACGCCGGGGGCGATGTGATCAGCTTCGTGATGCGCCGGGAGGGCCTGGACTTTCGCGACGCGGTGCAGGCCCTGGCCGAGCGGTTCGGTGTGCCGGTGCCGCAGGCGGCGCGCTCGCCGGCCGAGGAGCGGGCGGCCGCCCAGCGCGAGCAGTGGCTCCGCTGCTGCGAGGTGGCGGCGGCGCACTTCGAGCGGGCGCTGCGGGGGGAGCCGCGGGCGCGGGCGTACGTGGCGGCGCGGGGCCTGACGGCCGCCAGCGTGGAGGGCTGGCGCCTCGGGTATGCGCCCCCGGAGTGGGAGGGGCTGGTCGCGGCCCTGCGCGCGGCGGGCATCCCGGCGGCCGTGGCGGAGCAGCTCGGGCTGCTGGCGCCCCGGCCCGGGGGCGATGGCCACTACGACGTCTTCCGCGACCGGCTGATGTTCCCCATCGCGGACGAGCGCGGACGGATCATCGGCTTCGGGGGGCGCACCCTGGGCGAGGATTCCCGCAAGTACATCAACTCGCGGGAGTCGCCCCTGTTCGCCAAGCGGCGAGTCTGGTACGGCCTGCACCTGGCGCGCCAGGCGATGCGGGCCGGCGGGCGGGCCATCGTGGTCGAGGGCTACCTCGACGCCATCATGGCGCACCAGCATGGGTTCACGTCCGCCGTGGCCTCCCTGGGCACGGCGCTCAGTGCCGAGCAGGCAGGAGCCATCGTGCGGTACGCCGAAGAGATCGTGGTTGCCTACGACGCGGACGCGGCCGGCGCCGCCGCGACGTGGCGCGGCCTCGGCCTCCTGCAGGGCGGGGCGGCGCGCGTGCGCGTGCTGGACATGCCCCCCGGCCATGATCCGGACGAATGGCTGCGGGAGGCGGGACCGGCGGCGTTCGCGGCGGCCCTCGATAACGCGCGTCCGTTACCCGAATACCTTGTGGGATCCATTGCGGCCAGGAGCGACCTGAGCCACGTCGGAGGACGGCTTGCGGCCGCCCGGGAGCTGGCGCCGCTGCTGGCCCGCACCCCGGACCCCGCGGAGCGGACCACGTACGTGGAGTGGGCAGCCCGGCGCCTTCTCCTGGACGATCCAGCCGCCCTCGGCGACATGGTGAGGCGGCATTTGACAGAAAAGGGAGAAGGGTATAGAAACAGGTCCGGCTGGCACCCTAATGATGTTTCGGCCTCGGGACGACCGTCGGCCGCGCCGCCGCATCGCGCCCCGTCCGGCGCCGTGCGTGCCCAGGAGGGGATCCTGGCGGTGCTCGGCCGCCGCGCGGATCTGCTCGCGGGGGCGGGAGCCGCGCTGTCGCCTGAGGACTTCGACCCCGGGGAGCGACGGGATCTGGCGGTGGCCCTCTGGGAGCTTGCCGGAGACCGCGCCGGTTTGGGGGATGGTGGGGAGACGGCGCTCGCGCGCCTGCTCGACGGACCGCTGCAAGAGCCGGCGCGCGGCTTTGCCGCACGCCTGCTGCTGGCCGAGGAGTGGGATGGCGACCCGGAGCCCCTGCTGGCGAGCTGCGCGGCCACCCTTCGTCGCGTCCGGCTGCAGGAGCGGCTGGACGCCATTCGCGCGGCGCAGCGCCAGCTGGAGGGTGCGGGCACGCCGGTGCCGGATGATATGAAGCGGGAGACCGAGCGCCTGCAGCGGGAGATCGCGGACCTGAAAGGGAGAGCCTCCGGCCGCGCCGCGGCCGGAGGGAGGGTGTAGGTATGGATAGCCACGTTGAGAAGCAGATGCAGGAAGTCCGCGATCTGATCGAGCGCGCGAAGAAGAAGGGCTCGATCACCTATACGGAGATCATGGATGCCCTGGAGGACGTCGACCTGACGCCCGACCAGATCGACGGCATCTATCGCAGCCTGACCGAGATGGGCGTCGAGCTGCTGGGCAGCCGTGAGGACGCCGAGGTCGTGCTGGAGCCCGAGGCCGACGACGACGCCGGCGACTCCGCGGAGACCGAAGAGGCGCACGAGTCCGGCGAGCGCGACGGCCTGGCGGACGCCGACCTCAGCGTGCCCGACGATGTGGCCATCGACGACCCGGTCCGCATGTACCTCAAGGAGATCGGCCGCGTGCCGCTGCTGTCCGCGGAGAACGAGGTCGAGCTGGCCAAGCGCATCGAGGCGGGCGACGAGGACGCCAAGCGCCGCCTGGCCGAGGCCAACCTGCGCCTCGTGGTCAGCATCGCCAAGCGGTACGTGGGCCGCGGCATGCTCTTCCTCGACCTGATCCAGGAGGGCAACCTCGGCCTCATCAAGGCCGTGGAGAAGTTCGACTTCCGCAAGGGCTTCAAGTTCAGCACCTACGCCACGTGGTGGATCCGGCAGGCGATCACGCGCGCCATCGCCGACCAGGCGCGCACGATCCGCATCCCGGTCCACATGGTCGAGACCATCAACAAGCTGATCCGCGTGCAGCGGCAGCTGCTGCAGGAGCTCGGGCGCGAGCCCACCGCGGACGAGATCGCCAAGGAGATGGGCATCGACGAGGACAAGGTCCGCGAGATCCTCAAGATCGCCCAGGAGCCCGTGTCGCTGGAGACCCCGATCGGCGAGGAGGAGGACAGCCACCTCGGCGACTTCATCGAGGACGAGGAGGCCCCGGCGCCCGCCGAGGCCGCGTCGTTCAGCCTGCTGAAGGAGCAGCTGGAGGGCGTGCTCGACACCCTGACCGACCGCGAGGAGGAGGTCCTGCGCCTCCGCTTCGGCCTGGACGACGGCCGCGCGCGCACCCTCGAGGAGGTCGGCAAGGTCTTCGGGGTCACCCGCGAGCGCATCCGCCAGATCGAGGCCAAGGCCCTGCGCAAGCTCCGCCACCCGAGCCGCAGCAAGAAGCTGAAGGACTATTTGGAGTAGAAGCCGGGCGCGGCCCGGCTTCTTCCGTCAGGGGGCCCGCTGCAGGCCCAGCCGCGCGATCAGGGCGTCCACGGCGCGCTG
>JAJYVM010000439.1:0-369 GCA_021792015.1 Bacillota bacterium
CTTGTCACCCAGGGCGGCGGTGAACCACTCATAGCCCAGGTACAGCCGCAGGATCAGCCAGATCCACGAGGATTCGGTCCGGTTGAACAACCACCCCGAGACCCGCGACTCGCCCATCTCGCCGTGCCGCACGCCTGCCGCCACCCCCGCGCCCGCAACCGTAGGGTTCCCCGTCATCTCCGGCGCCTCCCTCTTCGCGTCCATCATCGCGCGGCGGCGGCATCAGGCTCTATCGGCGAACGGTCCAGGGTCGCTCCGCCCAAGGACAGTGCGAGCAGGGCCATACGGACGCGACGGGCGTGGCGAGGTGCGGGTGGCGGCAGGGGGTTTCTGGCGAGATGCGGGAGGATCAGGCGACGGTTCGGGCGC
>JAJYVM010000439.1:379-3456 GCA_021792015.1 Bacillota bacterium
GAGACTGCGGCCGGCTCAGCCTTGGAGCCGTTCGAGGACCCAGTCGGCCAGCCGGCGCGCCGCCTCCGATCGGACGCGGGCGTCACCGATCACAAGCTCGTCGAGCCAGGCGCGCGGCGGCGCGACGTCCAGATCGGGCGGGTGGGCCCACACGGCGCCCTCGGGGGGCGTGGGCTTGCCGTTGACGGCCCAAACGGCGTCGAGGAGCGGCCAGAGGCTCGCGCCCGCCACGTAGGCCGCGCCGAAGGGATCGTCGCCTGCGCGCAGCTTGCGGGCGATGGCGGCCATCCAGCCCAACACGGCCGCAATGTCTGAGCGGGCAAGGGCGGCAAAACGGCGGCGTGCGTCCGCCTGCAGCCCCGCGAACGCACCGCAGGCGTCGTCCACGGCGCGCCCGTCCAGGAAGGCGTAGATCTCCATCGGGTTCCGGTCCATGCGGGCCCGCGCCGATGCCTCCGTCATGGACTTCGTCTCCACATGCAAGCCCGCGGTCTCTTCGGCGGCGAAGGGGCGGTCGGCGGCCCCGTCGCCCAGGACGACGACCAGGTCGAGGTCGGAGCCGGGCAGGGCATCGCCGCGGGCAACCGAGCCGCAGATGGCGAAGGCCGCAACCTCGGGGTCGGCGAGGGCGCGCGCACGGTGGATGGCCAGGGCCGCACGATGGCGCGCCAGTCCAAGCGCCGCGGGAGGGTCGGCGCCGCTGGCCCCGGAATTCACCGCCTCAGTCGACAGTGCGACGCGCCCCCGCCGCCAGCGCCGCAGCCGATGGCGGATGCAGGGCGGTGACGGCCACGACGGCGTGGCCCGCCGAGCGGCAGGCTGGGGCCAGGCTCCACCCGGCCGCCCCCGCCCCCACGAAACCGACCTTCACGTCCAGACCAGCTCCTTGATCAGCCGCAGCTCGTCGTGCACGGAAATGCCGTATTGTCCGACGGCGGGGATGGAGGGCTTGCGCAGCCGCGCCGCGTCGACGGCGCCGCCATGCACCGCGGCGATCCGGTAGCCGCGCCGCTGGTAGAAGCGCAGCGCGTCGAGGTTGTCGTTGGTCGTCGTGAGCGCCATGCGCGCGCATCCCGCCGCCGCGGCCGCCGCCTCGACCCACCCCAGCAGCGCCGTTCCGATCCCCTCGCGCGGCGCCAGCGCGTCGATGCTGACGAGCTCGCAGGCGGGCGGCTCGACGAGGTATGTCGCGGCGCCCACCCGCGCCCCCGCACGCCAGGCCACCATGGCCGCCACGTCGTCGACGCGCAGGGTCCGGCCGTCGACCTCCATCCGCTCGCCGCCCCATGCCGCCCGCCAGAGCCCGCGCAGCCACGCGCGGTCGGCCTCGCCCGCCGCCGGTGCGATCCGCACTGCCATGCGGCCCCCTTCCGCAGCCCAGCGCACGGCACCTGCACGAGTCGCCCTGGCCGCGACCCTTTGGCCGGCGCCCCTTCGCCGCTCCGCTTCCGCGTGCGGCGCCATGGCCCCGACGCCGTGGCCGCCAACGTCCTGTCCGAAACCGCCCGCCTCGCACGAGGCCGTGGCCGCGCCGCCGTGGCCGCGCCGCCCTGGTGCGTGAGAGGCCTTGGCCGTTGACAGGACGGGCCACCCGCGCCTAGGGTGGCGTTATGACGCCACTCAAGACAGTACTTGCCCTCAGCGCCGCCGCCCTTGTGCTCGCCGCGTGCGGCGGGCCGAAAGCCGCCACGACCCTGGCCCCCCAGAACGGTCAGGCCGCCAGCGCAACGGCCGCCGCCGCCTCCTCCGCGCCCAGGGCCCTGAACGGCCTGCCGGTCGTCGCCTACTCGAAGGCCTCGCCGCCGCCGGCCTGGCCCGGCCCACTCCCCTACCCGATCATCATCGCGGACCGCGCCAACGGCCGCATCCTCGAGGTGACGCCGACCAAGCGCCTCGTCTGGGAGTTCCCGCCGCCGCAGGGCCTGCACGGCCAGCAGTTCGGCAGCGACGACGACGTATTCTTCACGCCCAAGGGCAGCAACATCATGACGAACGAGGAGCATCAGGGCACCATCGCCGAGGTCAGCTACTACACGCATAAGATCGTCTGGACGTACGGCCATTACGGCGTGGAGCGCTACGGCAACGGTTACCTGGACTACCCGGACGACGCCTACCGCCTGCCCAACGGGACCACGATCGTGGCCGACATCCGCAACTGCCGCGAGCTGTTCATCAGCCCGAGCAAGCAGATCATCCAGCAGTGGGGCGTGGAGCAGGCCGGCGGCAACGGCCACTGCCCGAACACCTACCTGCCGACCTCCATCGGCTCGCCGAACGGCGACACGCCGCAGCCCAACGGCGACGTCCTGCTGTCGGTCATCAACGGCAACTACGTCGCCATGATGTCGCCGAAGGGCAGGATGCTCTGGTATGCGCACGTCCCCGACCTCGGCACCGGCTACGTCTCTGACGCGCAGATGCTGCCGAACGGCGACGTGCTGACCGCCTCCTACGGCAAGCCGGGCCGCGTGGTCGTCTTCAACCCCCACACGGGCAAGGTCGCCTGGCTTTACGATGTGACATCCGGCCCCGGCGAGCTGAACCACCCCTCGCTCGCCCTGCCGCTTCCCAACGGCAACATCCTGCTGAACGACGATTACAACGACCGCGTCGTCGTCATCGACTACAAGACCAAGCAGATCGTGTGGCAGTACGGCGTGAAGGGCATCTCGGGCACGGCGCCGGGCTACCTCAACACCCCGGACGGCCTCGACGTCGACTACTTCCGCAACTGGCAGGCCTGGTTCAAGGCCTACCCGAAGTACGGCGTCAACGTGGCGACCCCGGCCACCAACCCTGGCGGGCCGATGCCGAACCCCGCGACTGGCGGGCCGTCGAGCACATAGGGCGGCATTTTGGAGGCGGCGCCTGCGCGCCGCCTTCCAGCCGGTGCTGCGGGCGCCGTGACCGCTGTTGCCGCGATGCGGGCGGTCCCTCCCATCAGGTGGGCTTGACGAGCTCGAAGATCATGAACGGGCTCTCCGTCTCGTCGAAGGCCCCTCGGTTGTAATTCCCGTGAAGCGCGTGAACGACGGGGCCGGCCTGGTGCGCCAGACGCTCGCAGTCCACCCGCC
>JAJYVM010000440.1 GCA_021792015.1 Bacillota bacterium
GGCGGGCAGCCCCGGCACGGGGATGACCCCCTTGGCGACCTCCCCCGGCCGCGCCTCCGCCGTCCCGATGCGGACCATCGACCTCGCCCCCTTTTGACCCTCCGCTTCCCCGCGGACTGGCCCGCTCCTGCAGGGAGAGGCAGGGCCGGAGGTCGACCCCGGTGACGATGAGCCCGTGCCGACCGTCGTCGGCGCCGCCGGGTCACGGGGGCAGGTGCTCGTGCCGCGCCCCCCAGCCGCGGCCCGCCGTGCGCCGCGCGGGCCTGCATCCGCCAACACGTCGCCCGCACGCCCGAGGCGCTGCGTCGAATGCATTTGGCCCGCTTCCCCACGGCGGCCGCCATGCGGGTGAGCCGCGCTTGGCGGCCACGGCTCGCGCTCCGGCCCCGCCGCGGCTCGACCATGTCCGGGCCGTACGGCGTGCAGCGGCCCAGGGATGCGATGGAATGCTACCCTTGAAGCACGGGGAGGCCGGGCCATGGCGGGCGAGCTGCGCCAAAGATATCGTGGCTGGGTCGACGTGCTGGCAACGGCCGCACGGGACGTCCTCGGGCACGCCCTGGTCGGGGTGGTGCTATACGGCTCCGTGGCACGACAGAGCCCGCACGACGGGTCCGACGTGGACCTGCTCCTGATCGTGGAGCCTCTTCCGTCCGGCCGCGCGGCGCGGCGGGCGCTGGCGGATCACATCGAGCAGGCAGCCCTGCGGCGCAGCCCGGACCTTCCGGAGGCATCGCTGGTCCTCCGCACGCCGCACGAGATCCAAGCCGGCTTCCCGCTTCTGTTGGACATCGTCGCGGGCGGCACCATCGTCATGGACACCGCAGGTGCCGTCGCCGCGCTGCTCGCGGCCTGGAGCCAGCGCCTCGCGGCCGTGGGCGCCCGCCGCATCGTGACGGGCGAAAGTTGGCATTGGGACCTGGCCGGCGGCCGGTGGCGGGAGGGGTGGCGGCTTTGACGGGGCGTTCGCTCGCCGGCAGCTACATGGCCAAGGCCGTGGTGCGGGTGACCGTCCTGCGGCAATACCACGACGCGGGCGACTACTCGGATGTCGTGCGTGAGGCGCAGGAGGCGGTCGAGCTCGCTCTCAAGGCGGTGCTGCGGTTTTGCGGCGTCGAGCCGCCGAAGGTGCATGATGTCGGCGCGCTGCTGCGCGAGTACGCGGATCGCTTGTCGGGACTGGACGTGGAGCGCATGGCTGCGGTGTCGCGGGCGCTGCGGAAGGAACGGGAGCTGTCCTTTTACGGCGACCTCGATTACCTGCCGACGGAGCAATACACGCGGGCGGATGCCGAGCAGGCGATGCACGACGCGGCGGAGGTCGTGAAAGCCGTGCAGGGCTGGATTGCGGCCCAGCCCGGTCCCTGACACCCTGTCCCGGCCCTTCAGGACGCGGCCCGCAGCGCCTCCGCGATCTCCGCGACGGCCGCTTCCGGCAGCGGCAGCTGCGGCGCCAGCGGCGGCCCGACCTCGAACCCCTGCAGCTCCAGCCCCGCCTTCACGCACGCCGCCAGGCCGTGCTTGCTGAAGATCTCGTTCACGCGCCACAGGCGCCGCTGCACCACCATGGCCCGCTCCCACTCCCCGGCCGCCGCCAGGTCATAGAGCGCGACGCACGCGCGCGGCAGCAGGCAGGCCGGTCCGGCCATCCAGCCCACCCCGCCCAGCTGCAGCACGGTGAGCGGGATGTGGGCCGAGGCGCTGAAGACCTTGATCCGGGGGCTGCGGTTCAGCACCGTCAGGATCTCCCCGGTCTGGCCGGAGGCCTCCTTGAAGTACTGGACGTTGGGGATCTCGGCCAGCTCGGCGACCAGGTCGGCCGGCAGGCCGACGCCGGCCAGCCGCGGGTTGCTGTAGAGCACGATGGGGCAGGACGGCACGGCCGCCGCCACGTCGCGGAAGAACCCCGCCACGGCGGCCCTGGAGAGCGGGAAGTACTGCTGCAGGATCAGCACGATGCCGTCGGCGCCGGCCGCCACATAGCGCCGCGCCTGGTCGATGGCGTCCTGGGTCGCGAACGCGGCCACCCCGGGAACCACGGGGACGCGGCCGCCTGCGGCCGCGACCGTCACGCGCACGATTTCGGCACGCTGCTCCCCGTTGAGGTACGGGCTCTCGCCCGTGCTGCCGAGGGGGCTCAGCCCGTGCACGCCCGCGGCCACCAGATGCTCGACCAGCCGGCGCAGCACGGCCTCGCGCACGGCGCCGGTCGCCGGGTCCACGGGGGAAACCAGGTAGGGGAAGATTCCGCGAAAGCTCATCGGTGAGCGGCCTCCTCCTTCGGCAGCGAGCACCACCTCACGCCAAGACGCGCGATCACGCGGCTCGCCGTCACCAGGTCGGCCAGGGCCACGCTCTCGTTCGGGGCATGGGCGTTGCTCAGATCGCCGGGGCCGTAGATGACGGTCGGCATGCCGGCGTCCGCCAGCCAGCCGGCGTCGGCCACGCTCGGCGACATGGTGAGGCGCGCGGCGCCGCCGGTCACCGCCTCATGCGCCGCCGCCAGCATCCGCACGCCGGGCTGGTCCGGCAAAAGCGGCACGGGCGGGAAGACCTCGCCGCGGTCGAGCATCATCGACTTGCCGCCCCAGCGGAAGGTCGGGGGGTGCTCGCGCAGCCAGGGGTCGGCGGCGGCCACGGCGCGGATGTGGGCCTCCACCTCGGCGGCGGCCTGCGCGGCCGTGCTGTCGGGGTAGAAGTGGACGGTGATCCAGAGGGCGCAGCGGTCGGCGATGAAGGCGGGGTGGCGCCCGCCCTCGATCACGGCCGGGTTGATGGTGGTGGTGCCGGGCGCAAAGCCCGGGTGGCTGCGGGTCACGGCCCAGTGGCGCTCGAGGTCCTGCAGGCCGGCGATGACCTTGGCCATCTTCTCGATGGCGCTGGCGCCGAACACGCCGCCGCCCGCGTGGATGGTGCGCGCGCGCATGCCGTCGTGGAGCGTGGCCGGGGAGCGGATCTCGATCCAGCCGGTGATGACGCCGCCCTGGCCCTGCAGCTGCAGGCCGGAGGAGTCCAGGCACACGGCCAGGTCGGCGCGGTAGCCGCGCGCTGTGGCTGCGGCGGTGCCGGCCTCGCCCTGCTCCTCGCCGATCACGGACTCGAAGGTGACATCGCCGGGCAGGCGCACGCCGCATGCCTGCAGGGCCTGCAGCGCGAAGAGGCCGGCCGCCAGCCCGCCCTTCATGTCGGAGGCGCCGCGGCCGAAGAGGCGGCCGTCGCGGACGCTGGGGACAAAGGGCGGGGTCGACCACGCCGCCGGGTCGCCGACCTCCGCCACGTCGATGTGGCCGTTGAGGATCAGCGAAGCGTGCGCGTCCGACGCCGTGCCGGGCAGCACCCCCACCACGTCGGGGTCGCCCGGGTAGACGTCGAACTGTTCCACGCGGCAGCCCAGCGCGCGCAGCCGCTCGGCGACGAAGGCCTGGGCCGCTGCCGTGTTGCGCCCGGGCGG
>JAJYVM010000015.1:0-5717 GCA_021792015.1 Bacillota bacterium
ACCGCCGCTGCGCCGAGGCGCCCAACCCGTTCGGCGACGGCCACGCCTCCGAGCGCATCGTGGCGGCCATCCGCGGCTACCTGGAGCCGGTCTCCCGGCCCCGCCAATAACTCGCAGCGAGCCGCTCGGGATCAGCCTGTTCGACGAATTGCGTTGCTTCAACGTGGCATGCTATTATGTCCCCGGCCTATCGGCATGTGCCGAAATGAGAGGCGTTTCGCCCGTGAATCGACCGTCGAAGGGCCTTTGGAATGCTCTGGCGCTCGCGGGCGGTTTCGGGCTCACCACCGCGTTGATTATGGCGCTCGGGATCTACGCCGGCAGTCGAGCCGACGCCCATTTCGGAACCAGTCCCCTGTTCGAGATCGTGGGGTTCTTCGTGGGAGTCGGGGCGGGCGTATGGTCCTTCCTGCGCTGGGTGGCTGAGATCGGGAGGGAGTAGGACGGTGGCGCGGCGGCCGGGCCATGATGGCGTGGCGACAGGGTCGGCTGCCGTCGCGTGCGACCCATGGTCGATGGTGACGGGCATGGCGCCAGCCTGCTGGACGGGCTGTCCGTTCCGGATCGGGTGCGCGTTGGCGGAACGCCTGTGCCGATGAGGGCCGAGTGGCGGGCGCTGGCGATCTGGTGGGGCCTGGCCCTGGCCATCGGGGCGGCCGCCCCCTTCGGGCCCGCACCGCGCGTGTTTGCGGGGCTGAGCGTCGGCCTTGCGGTGGGTAGTGCCTACGTGTGGCTGCTGTCGCGCCGGGTGCGCGCCGTGGTGCGCATGACGCCGCAGCGGGCCGCGGTGACGACGCAGGTGGGAGCCGTTGTCCGCTTGGGGTTCGTGCTGATCGCATTCGCGGTCGCCAGCCGCCTATGGCCGGAGGCAGAGCTGCTGTGGGCCGTGGCGGCGTTTTTCGTGCCGGTGGCGGTCTGGATGATCGGGCTGTTGCGGCGGGAGGTGAACGGCTGAGGGATGAACTTCAAGGGACTGGCGTGCGACGGGTCGCTCTGGCATTGGCTGGGCATGTCCGTCTGCAGCACCACCATGGTGCAGACATGGATCGTCATGGTCATCCTCGCCATCCTGGGGCTGGCGGCCGCGGCGCGCGCGCGGCGCGGGAAGCTCGGCGGGCTGCAGAACGTGCTCGAAGCCGTGCTGGATTTCATCGCCGGCTTCATGGGCGCGGGCGGGATCGTGGGCGCCTACCGCAACCGGCGGCTGCTGTACGAATTCCTCCTCACGCTCTTCTTCTTCGTCCTGGTTTCCAACATGTTCGACGTCATCCCCCCGTACATCGCGCCGACCAACACCCTGAACACCACTGCCGCGCTGGCGGTGCTCGTCTTCTTCTTCATGCACATCTCCGGCGTCAGTCGTCATAAGGGCCGGTACGGCAAGAAGTTCATTCACGTGCCCGGCGTCATGGGCTACGTCTTTCTGATCTTCACGGTCATCGAGGAGCTCTCCAAGCCCCTGACGCTGTCCTTCCGTCTCTTTGGCAACATCTTCGCCGGCGAACTCCTCATCTCGATCCTGCTCTTTCTGGTGCACGGACCCGCCTACTTCGCGGGCGGGTTCATCGTGCACGTCGGCTGGCTGCTGTTCAGCATCTTCGTCGGCGTGGTGCAGGCGTTCATCTTCATGATCCTGACCTTCTCCTACGTGAACCAGGCCGTGGCGGCCGAGGAGCATGACGCGGGCGGACACGCCGCCGTAGCCGAGGCCTGAGCGCGGCATTTCCGATCCGATTTCACCGGCCGTGTGGCCGGCAAGGGGAGGACTCCCGAGGTATGGGCACAGCAGCGGCACACGTCCTGGCGGTCGGTATCGGACTCGGTCTGGCGTCAGTCGGCGCCGGCGTCGGTGACGGTCTTGTCACCAGCAAGCTGGTCGAGGGGATTGGGCGCCAGCCGGAGGCCGTCAGCCGGCTTCTGACCTACACGCTGATCAGCGTCGGCCTGATCGAGGCCCTGCCGATCATCGCCCTCGTCTTCGTCGCGTTCGTCTTCACCAACCACTAGGCCCTCGGGGCGGCGTCCGGATGGCCTTCTCCTTTAACCTGGGGGTGGCTTCGTGAGCGGGATCCTGCAGGCGCTGGATATCAACGGGACTTTCATCTTTCAGGTCATCGACTTCGTGTTGCTGCTGGTCTTCTTGCGCATCTTCGTGTGGCCGCCCCTGGTCAAGGCCCTGGAGCAGCGGCGGCAGACCGTGGAGCGCGAGCTGACGGCGGCGGAGCAGGAGCGAAAGCTCGCCGTCGCCGAGCGGCAGGAGCAGCTCAAGGCGCTGGAGGAGGCGCGTGCGCAAGCCCAGGCCGCCGTCGAGCGGGCGCAGCGCTCCGCGGCCGAGGAGAGCAAGCGCCTGCTCGGGGAGGCGCGCGAGCAGGCGGAGCGGATGCAGAAGCGGCTGGCCGAAGAGATCGAGCGGGAGCGCGAGGCGGCGATCGCATCGCTGCGCAGCGAGGTCGCCAGCCTGGTCCTGGCGGCGACGGACAAACTCGTGCGCGCCCGCGTTGGCGCCAACGAGGACGCCGATCGCGAACTGGTGGCCGAGTTCATCGGCGACGTGGGCCACAAGGCATGAGCGCGGCACAGCCGTACGCTCGGGCCCTGTACGCCGCGGCAGGCGACGAAGGCGAGCCCGCGGAGACGGTCCTTGCCGACCTGGACGCGGCCATCGACCTGCTGGAGCGCGAGCCGGCGGTCGCTGCCTTCCTCAGCCACCCGGCGCTGCCGCCGCAGGGCAAGCGAAAGGTCCTGCAGACGGCGCTGGGCGGAAGCATTCGTCCCGTCACCCTGCGTTTTCTGCTGCTTTTGATCGACAAGCGGCGCTTTTCCGCCCTGCCCGACATCGTGCGGGCATTCCGCGGGCTGGTCGAGGCGGCGTTGGGGATCGGGCAAGGCCGTCTGGAGACGGCGCGCGCCGTCTCGGCGGAGGAGCTCGCCGCCCTGGAGGCGGCCGCCAGCCGCTGGCTGGGCACCAAGGTGCGGCTGCAGGCCGACGTGCGGCCGGAGCTGATCGGCGGCGCCCGGATCATCTTCGGCGATCGCGTGATTGACGGCAGCCTGGCGGGGCGCATTCAGCGCCTGGGCCGGCAGCTGAGAGCTTAGGCACCGGACCCCACGACCCGGGTCGCGCCCGCGGCGGAGCGGGGAGCGGCCAAGCCAGGGCCGAAGCCGCGGGCACCCGAGCTGCGGTGAGGCGAAGGAGCGTGGCGGCATGAGCATCCGGCCCGAGGAGATCACCGCGATCCTGCGCCAGGAGATCGAAAAGTACGACGTCACGACGGAGATGAGCGAGCGCGGCGTCGTCCTGAAGGTCGGCGACGGCATCGCCAGCGTCTACGGCCTGCGTGACGCCATGATGGGCGAGCTGCTGGAGTTCTCGGGCGGCGTGATGGGCATGGCCCTGAACCTCGAGGAGGAGAGCATCGGCTGCGTCCTCCTGGGCTCGGACACGGCCATCAAAGAGGGCGACACGGTCCAGCGCACCGGCCGCATCGTCGAGGTGCCGGTCGGCGAGCACATGATCGGCCGCGTCGTGAACGCCCTGGGCCAGCCGATCGACGGCAAGGGCCCCGTCGCCACCACCGAGACCCGCCCCGTCGAGGTCCTGGCGCCGGGCGTCGTGCAGCGCCAGAACGTGCGCGAGCCCGTGCACACCGGCCTGAAGGTCATCGACTCGATGTTCCCCATCGGCCGCGGCCAGCGCGAGCTGATCATCGGCGACCGCCAGACGGGCAAGACCGCCATGGCGATCGACACGATCCTCAACCAAAAAGGCGAGAACATGATCTGCATCTACGTCGGCATCGGCCAGAAGGCCTCGACGATCGCGCAGATCATCCGCACGCTCGAGGACCACGGCGCCATGGAGTACACGATCGTGGTCTCGGCCACGGCCGCCGAGCCCGCGCCCCTGCAGTACCTGGCGCCCTACGCCGGCTGTGCGATGGGCGAGCACTTCATGTATAACGGCAAGCACGCCCTGCTGATCTACGACGACCTCAGCAAGCACGCTGTGGCCTACCGCGCCATGTCGCTGCTGCTGCGCCGCCCGCCGGGGCGCGAGGCCTATCCGGGCGACGTGTTCTACCTGCACTCGCGCCTTCTGGAGCGTGCCGCCAAGCTCAATGACGAGCTGGGCGCCGGGTCGCTGACCGCCCTGCCGATTATCGAGACCCAGGCCGGCGACGTGTCCGCGTACATCCCGACGAACGTCATCTCGATCACGGACGGCCAGATCTTCCTGGAGACCGACCTGTTCTACGCGGGCGTGCGCCCGGCCGTGAACGTCGGGCTCTCGGTCAGCCGCGTCGGCTCGGATGCCCAGACGCGCGCCATGCGGCAGGCAAGCCGCGGCCTGCGCCTCGACCTGGCCCAGTTCCGCGAGCTGGCTGCCTTCGCCCAGTTCGGCTCCGACCTCGACCGCGTCACCCAGGCCCGTTTGGCCCGCGGCGAGCGCATGGTCGAGTTGCTGAAGCAGCCGCAGTACGCCCCGCTGCCCGTCGAGGACATGGTCTGCGCCCTGTACGCGGGCACCCAGGGCTTTCTCGACGACCTGCCGGTGGAGCGGGTTCAGGCCTTCGAGCGCGGACTGCTGGCGGTCCTGCGCGCGGACGCGCCCCAGGTGCTTTCGGGCATCCGCGATGAGAAGCGCCTGACGGAGGAGATGGAGAAGACCCTCCGCAGCACGATCGAAGCCTTCAAGCGAGGCTTTTCGGTGTAATGGCCCAGAACCTGCAGGACATCCGGCGCCGCATCCGCTCCGTGCAGAACATGGAGCGCGTGACCGCCGCCATGAAGATGGTGTCGGCCAGCAAGCTCCGCCGCGCGCAGGAGCGGGCGCAGGCTGCCCGGCCGTATGCGGAGAAGATGCGCGACATGCTGGTCAACGTCTCCGGCAACGTGGACGAATTTCGCCACCCGCTGCTGGAGGCGCGGCCGGTCAAGCGGAGCGCGGTGCTCCTGGTCACGGCCGACCGCGGCTTGGCCGGAGCCTACAACAGCAACATGATCCGGGCCGCGGAGGCCTACCTGCGCGGCCGGCCGCAGCCGTCCCTGATCGACGTCGGGCGGAAGGGCCGCGACCACTTCCGCAAGCGCGGCTACCCCATCCTGGCCGAGTTCGTCGGCATCGGGGACGAGGCCACCCTCGCCCTGGCCCACGAGGTGGGCGACGAGGTCATGCGCATCTACCAGGCCGGCGAGGCGGACGAGATCGCCATCGGGTATGCCCAGTTCCTCAACGCCGTGCAGTCGAGGCCCACGATCACACCGCTGCTGCCGCTCACCGCGGCCCGGGACAGCGGCGGCCATGCGGGGCCGGGCGCGCGCGCCTACATCGCCGAGCCGGACGCCGGCGCGGTGCTGACGCGCCTCTTGCCGCACTACGTGTACACGCTGGTGTTCCGGGCCCTGCTGGAGGCCAAGGCCTCCGAGCACGGCGCCCGCATGGCCGCCATGGACAACGCCAGCCGGAACGCGCGCGAGGTGATCGACCACCTGACGCTGGTGAGAAACCGCGTGCGACAGGCGGCGATCACGAAGGAGATCGCGGAGATCGTGGCCGGAGCCGAGGCGCTCCGCGCGTAAGCGCGGAGCGCAGGCTCCGCCCCAGCAGCCAGGGACGGCGGGGATTGCGCACGAGGCGCCCGTGTCGTCGGAAGGATCGTGAAGGGCCGCGGACTGCATCACGCAGACCTGCCGCCATCCGTGGCTCCGGGCGCCAT